>USPO01000188.1 GCA_900556575.1 uncultured Eubacteriales bacterium | reverse complement strand
TAGGCATACGATATATATCCACATCAAAATCACCGGTACTTTCAAAGTTCACATCATATTCAAGATAAGAACTTCTGTTTGAAAGCGGTTCTGTCGTATCGGGCATAAACTTCATGCTGTTTCCGCTTCTGCCGAAATCATCTTGTTCAATCCATTCATATTCATCGTTTGATATACTTCTTGAAAAATGCTCCGCTTCAATTGAAACATATCCGTTTGCCTCGGCATATGTTTTTTCGGGAAGATTATCAACGGAATTGTTTACAGTAACTGAAATATCCTTGCTTTCAACGGCATTTTCACCGATATATCGGGTTACGGTTATATTTGCATTACTTATACCATTAGGAATGTTATCCCAGTCTATACCTGCATAAATACGGTCATCATTTGTAACCGTACCTCTGTTTTTGTTAAAAGCAATCCAATTCACATCGGATGATATTTTCCAGTCAAAGCTTCCGTTTCCTTCATTGAATATGTCAATAAAACGAACATCCTTTGTATAGCCGGAAAACTCAAGAGATGGTACGGCATTAATATCCGATTGATTTTCAACAGCTATGTTCATCTTTGTATAACCAAGGCTGTCTATGGTATCTGCAGATGCTCCGCCGATTTTTATATCCCATGAACCATGCTCTACATTCTGAAAAGGATTTATGACATTGTTCCATTTTCCGTCAAGCATTTCATTGTATGTATTTGTATCAGAAATAATTGAATTATATCCGTCCTTTGACTGCTTTGCGTATTTGTTTACCGATGCATTTCGTCCCTGCGATTTATAGAGGATGGATTTATCGGCACCGATATAATTATTCATAACATTTACTGCCGACTTGATTGCATAGAGCTGCAATTCATAGAAGGAAGGCTTTTTTTCCTCCGGTAATGAGTTATATAAAGCTTCACTTCTTGATTCAAGCTGCTTGTATAAATCAAGGATACGTTGTCCTTCGTCACCGTATGAAGTTAAGGAATACAAGCCCTGAACCTGAAATTCCGGTCGGCGGGCATTTGCCGTTTCGAGGAATTTGCATTGAATATCGGCATATTCCTGTGCCTGTTCGTCATTAAAGCCCCAGTAATGCTTTGCGTTTTCGGCTGTATAATCTTTAATGCTTGTGTTTCTGACTTTATTTATATCACGTCCCAAATCAAGAAAATATTCGGTCTGATTTTCAAACGGCTTTAAAGGACCTACATTTAAAATCCATACAGAAGATGCACCGGTATCGTATGCCTTTGTCATTTCCTCTTTTATGAGTCCGAGCTGTGTTCCGCCGTTCCATATAACACTTGACGGTCTGCCGAAATAGCTGACATGATAATAAAAACCGCTTCCGCCGGAGCGTGAACGTTCTTCCGCATTAGGAGTCTGACGGAGATGACCGTAGTTATCATTTGTCCACATTATTGTTACATCATCCGGCAAACTCAAGTTTGCCTCACGATATACCGGCATTACTTCTTTATACGGTATAAACATCTGCGGAACATCCTCAGGCTCTTTTCCAAGTACATCTTTTATCAATTTTCTCTGCTCTGAAATAACTTCTTCAATTACTTCTTTGGCTTCATTGAGATTCTGTTGACTGCTTTCATTTATTTTCGCATGATTTATAAGCAGTCCTTCATCATGTATACCGCGCATACCAACATTATATATATTATCGTAGTTTCCGTATTTCTCAAGAGAATCTCTCCAGTAATCCAATAATAACTCTTTATTATATGCTTTCTGTCCGGATGCATCTACATCTGTATATACATAATAGCCTACACCTTCGGAATTATGGTAATATAAGTTTTTATCTTTATTTTCTTCCTTTGCCTTCCACTCCTCCGCATATGCCGGGAATTCATTCATATTATTTCGCAAGAACATTTCACAGTGCGATGAACCCATTACAATACCGTATTTTGCGGCATTCTCCGCATTCAGAGCATTCTTGTGAAATGCCGGAGAATAATCATGCATTGCCGGCCAGAGATAGTTGCCTTTAAGCCTTAATAAAAGTTCAAATATATGCTCGTATATATCGGTGTAGTCCGTGTCTCCTTTTGACTTTGCCCATGATGCGAAAGTATATTCATCATTTATAAATATACCTCTATACTTTACCGACGGTTCACCCTCTGTATACGGTTCTGTAAGATTTATGTATAATGTGTCTGCATGACCTATCGGAACATCTGCCCACCAATACCATGGTGAAACACCTATTTTTTCCGATACATCATACATTCCGTAAACCGTACCGCGTTTATCCGAACCTGCGATAACCAGCTTATCGTCAACAATCTGTATCCTGAAGCTTTCCCATTTTCCTGATATATCCGAAACGTCCATTTTACCGCTTGCCGCCAATGCATCAATTGCTTCACTTTCACCAATGGTGCC
Organism: uncultured Eubacteriales bacterium; assembly: GCA_900556575.1. Classification (GTDB taxonomy): domain Bacteria; phylum Bacillota; class Clostridia; order UBA1381; family UBA1381; genus UMGS1958. Next base: position 1,890 of record USPO01000188.1, on the reverse strand, counting down.
GATAATTATATCCGCATCGCTCCATGCCTCATCGGGCGGCGCTGTAGGCTCATCGCTCGGTATATTCGCAGGTGTCGCTGTAGGTACATTTATATCTGTATTATATACATAACTTTTTGACAAAGGCATACAGCCCATTGTATCATTTTTATTGACTTCCCACAAAAATCCTTTTATTATTTTGTCTTTGAAATCATCACCATTGAAATTAAAGTTTAATTTGTTAATATCTTTTTCTGCAATATTATTAGAAAAGAATACTTTTTCAAGAGTACCTTCTCTATTGTACACTGCCGTAATACCACGTCCGCGTTTATCAAAAAGTTCCCTTGTGTCAACAGTCATTTCTCCTGTGGTGATATCCAATGACTGTATAAGACTTTTTATTTCGGTTTCATTATCCGATGACATTAATAAATTATTATTTTCCGCCTCAGAAATATTTAATGCCGGCCTAATGCCCGTAACCTTTTCTATATCAGACCGGAAATCGGCTGTCGCACGTTTAACAGCATTCTCCTCAGCACCGTCAACATAAATTTTCGGTATTTTATCTGCGGAAGCAAGTGTAAAACTGCTCATTCCCGGCATTAGAGACACATATCCCGAAACCGATGCCGCAATTACATTATTCACCGTTTCATTGTTTTCCGCACATACCCTCGGTAATGCCGAAATGCCAATTATGCCCGCAGTAATCAGCGATATAAATTTATTTAGGTTCTTCATGTTCTCGCCCTCCTCTTTTGACGCATTAATCTTATAATATATGAATATAATACCATTGTTAAGCTAATAAAACAAGTTTATATAGCGTCAAAAAACGCTCATATTCCGCTTTTTACACTTGACTTACGTTTTTGTTTATGATATAATATCGTAGAGAAGGGAGATGAAATATAAATGATTGTATACACCGGTGAATCTTTTGTTCCAAACAAATTTCATTTTTTCAGCTGTACCGAGGCACCGTGGGAGCATATGCACGAGCATGAATTTTATGAATTAGCTTTTGTCTATGAAGGAATAGGTCAGCATTGTACCGAAAATGAAGTGTTGGATATACATACAGGTGATTTTATTCTTATATCTCCCGGATACGCTCATTGTATTATGTCTGCCGACAAAGATAAAAAGATATGGATTCACAATTGCTTGTTTGAAAAAGATTTTTTTGAAAATGCTGTTGAACGTGTTTTTTTTGGAGAGAAAATGCATAACACTGAATTTTATAAGCTTTTCAGTTCTAAAAAGCCGTTTTGCCTTACATTGTTTGACAACGAAGATCAAACCATGCATGATTTAATCAAGCTTGCAATAAAAGAATACAATTTAGAAAAATATTGCAGTACTCCTGCTATAAAACGCTATCTTGATATAATTCTGTTAGAAATCTCCCGATCATTAGACCATTATTTAGGTATATCCGAAAAACTTGTAAGACGGCGGGAAGACATCGTCAAACTGATGCAGTTTATACAAACAAATATCAGTATGAAGCTTACGGTTGATTTTCTTGCGGATCAAATACATTTATCACCGGATTATCTTTCAAAATACTTCAAGAAACATACCGGCAAAACAATATCACAGTTTTTATCCGAAACCAGAATTGACAAAGCAAAGCTTTTACTTAGACAAACCGATAAACCGATTACGGAAATCGGCTATATCTGCGGATATTCATCTCCCGCAAATTTCAGGAAGTATTTTAATAAAATCACAGGTTTTTCACCTCGCGAATACAGAAAAAAATATAAATACAAATAAACCGGCAGCAGCGATAAAAGTGACTGCTGTCGGTTTTATTCTTCCGGTATCCTTTTATAAACACGTTATCAATTGACATCGTCACCGCCGGGTACACATCATGAGCATACATCTTCGACC
>USPO01000187.1 GCA_900556575.1 uncultured Eubacteriales bacterium | reverse complement strand
TGCAAAACAAATTTGCAGCTGCCATTATTTTTATTTGTCTATGAACAAATGTCTTGGTAAACCGTCGACCATGAACGGCGAAAGTTCGCCGATTATCAGCGGACGTGCATAATCATCAAATTCTTTTGAAACATATGTGCCGTCATTTATAATCCAATCGAGCGGAACGGTCTTCTCGGCATTGGCAATAAGATTTATGTCATAGGAATCTGTGATTATCGAATACGGAGCATTTGAAATTCTCTTGAAGATAATCATCTTTCCTGTTTCACCGTTCAATGCGGCTACAACGGCATCTGCACCGGCTGTAAATGCCTCTGTAATATCACGGCGTGATACAAGATGAGATGCACAGCGCTGCAGGGTAGAGAATACTATACCTCTTGACTTAATGCTGAGTTTTTCCGAGAGATAGTCGGAGAGATACAATGCGGTACCGCCCAGTGCCTTATGACCGAAAGCATCAGTCAATACATTTGATTTATTTGCCTCGCAGACGTATTTTCCGTCAGCGGTCTTAACACCTTCTGAAACGGCAATGATAAGAGCATTGCGTTCCTTTTTTAATTCGTTAATTTTATCTAAGAATTTATCGTGGTCGAATGTAACCTCCGGAAGATATATGAGGTCGGGACCGTCACAATCCTCAGAGCGAGAAAGGGCAGATGCTGCTGTTAGCCAGCCGGCATTACGTCCCATTATTTCAACGATTGTTACAGAGTCTGTTGAGTATGTTTTTGCATCACGGATAATTTCCTTCATTGCGGAAGCTATGTATTTTGCGGCGGAACCGTAGCCCGGTGTATGGTCTGTTATTGCAAGGTCATTATCTATTGTTTTGGGTACACCCATAAAACGAATGTCCGAACCAATTTTTGCCGCATAATTTGAAAGCTGCATGATTGTATCCATTGAGTCATTTCCGCCGATGTAGAAGAAATACTTAACATCAAGCTTGTTTAATATTTCAAAAAGTCTTTCATATACCTCCGGTGCTTTTTCGGCTGCCGGGAGCTTGTATCGGCAAGTTCCGAGGAATGATGACGGTGTTCTCTTTAAAAGCTCAATATCAAGGTCATTCTTGATATATGTGGAAAGGTCAACATATCTCTCGTTAAGTAAACCTTCGATACCATTCCTCATTCCGTAAACCGTTTTACAGCCGTTATCTTTCGCTGTTTTAAATACACCTACCAGGCTTGAATTGATAACCGAGGTAGGACCGCCGGATTGACCGACCATTACATTTCCTAATACTGCCATTGGATTTCTCTCCTTTTAAATTCATTTTGATACTTAAATAATAAAAAGTATCAATCCTCTCTCCACTTATATTTTACTATAAAATGCCCTAAAAGTCAAGCCTGAAAATTTAAAAACATTGTTTATTTTTTTTGCGAACTACTGAAATATTGTCTTTTTATTAAGAAAAGTAAAAAAACACTTGACAAAACTGAAAAATTAGTATAATATATTTTTGTTAAAAGTTGATTTTGTGAACGGTATACAATGTGTACGACAAATGAATATAACTAACATGCATAGCATTAATATAAAATATATTTAGATTAAGAAGGTGTTTCGATGAAGGGCAGTAAAGATGCAAGAGAAGAAATGTTAAATAATTGGGTTACTTTTGAAGGGGTAATGAGAAAGCTTATGATTTCCGATGAGATGACCCATCAGGAAGTATGTATTTGTAATTTGATATCAAACTCTTCAAGACCTGTGACGGCTACTGATTTATGTGAAAAGCTTTCAATGCATAAATCACAGATGAACAGAACTCTTACAAAGCTTGAAGAGGCAAAGATAATAATTCGTTAACGTTCGGATGATGATAGAAGGATGATGTATATTAAGCTTAATAAGGAACATTTGAGCAGCTATAATAAGCTTCATGAAAAGGCACTGAAGATAGTTGATGCTTTAATAAAAAAGATCGGAGTATCAAGGACAGAGGAAATGAATGACATGATAAAAAGGCTGTCAAATGCCTTAGATGATATTATGTCAGCGGAGGAAATGAAATAGGATAGATATTGAGGCTGTTGCAAAACTCAAAGAGTTTTGTGACAGCCCCTTAATTTTATTAAATAGGTTAAATTCCTAGGATGCTTTCGATATTAAATTTAACATTGGAAATTATTTTGAAAATTTACTGAAAAATATAAAAAAGTGTATTTTTTTAAAATAAATACTTGAAAATAACTTCATAATCTGTTATAATATTAACAAGAAATGTATTAGGAGGATAGCAGAATGAGGAGTGGTGGATATATTTTGGCCTCATTTGGAATAGCCCTTGCATGGACGTTATGCTTTTATGTGACTTTAACACAGCTTTTTGAAGTGAAAATACAAGTGAAAAGAAAAATATTGTATTTTATAGGAATGTTTTCGCTTGTAACGGCTCTTATGCTGATTTGTTTTAATAAATGGGTTGTCTTTCGCACAGTGGTTATTTCGGCGGTTATGTTTGTTTTAATATATTATGAAGCAAAGGATATAATAAGAGCATTGCTTATTTTTACATCTGTCATAGTTGAGATGGGAACAGCAGAGACAGTAAATATAGTGCTTTTAAAAACTGTTTTTGAGTACAGTGTTATAAAATGCTTTGTAATCAATGCACTGGCGGTACCTCCCATATTGCTTGCTGCATTTGTTGTGAAAAAAATTATAAGGCAGAGTTTTATGAAAGAGCATCCAAGGGTAGAGTCATTAATAGGTATTGTAATAACACTTGCAGCTTTACTGATAGCGGAATCATTACAGATAAATTTTGAAGACGGAATAGTAGGCAAGCTTGATTTGAATGAGAACAGTATGCAAATGTTTGTGCTTGTTATGATTGTAACATACATAGCGGCAATAATATCGGCAATGTCACTGATAAAAGGAATTCGAGAAGAAGAAAAAGGTAATATAATATGGGAGCAAAATAAGATACTTGAGGAAATGTATGATAATACACGAATATTTAGACATAATTATAAAAATATGGTTTTAACATTAAATGCATATTGTGATACAAATGATTATAAAAAACTTAAGGAATATATAAAAGAAATAAAAGAAGAAATAGATGATGGTTACAAAAACAAATATATAAGGGAAGTTTTAGCTATAAAAGATGCCGGGCTTAGAAATCTTATTATTGTTAAAATCAGTGAGGCAAAAAAGAGAGGTATAAATACAGAAATTGATATAACAGGAAGAAATTATACTGAATTCATAAATATGTCAATGATAAATGTCATAGGAATTTTACTTGATAATGCAATAGAAGCAGCAGAGAAAAGTATCGAGAAATATATAAAATTGACACTTGTAGATGTTGGAAAATGGGGGGGGGGGAAAATGGAAATTAAGAACAGCACATCTATTGAGCCAGATATAAGAAATATAGTAAAAAAGGGTGTATCATCTAAAAGGCGTGGCGGCTTGGGCTTATATTATGCATCTAAAGTGATTTCCAAAAATAAAAATGTATATATGACACTGGGATATAAAGAAAATATTTTTACAGCTAAGCTTGTAGCTCCAAAAAGTCAAAAATAAATAATGCAATAAATATATTTTTTTCATTTTACCTCTTGCAAAAATCATAAAAACAATATATAATAGTATAGTATAGTGTAATAAGCGTAATATACATGTTAGGGAGGTACACATGAAAACGAAAAAAATATTCGCATTACTGCTGTCGCTTATGCTTGTGATTTCAAGTATTGCAGCTTTTGCCGAGCCTGAAGGTTCAGACAGCGATAATGCGGCAAAATCCAGTATTGTTATGGATTCAAATATTGAAAAAGCGCCGGATATAAAATATGCAGAGTCAGCTATTTTGATGGATATGAAATCCGGACGCTTGCTTTATGCAAAAAACGCACAGGAAAAGCTCTATCCAGCAAGTACTACAAAAATGATGACAGGTATTCTTGCATTGGAAAACGGAAATATGGAAGATAAGGTTACTGCAACCTATGAGGCTTTAAAGGATATAACAAATGAAGACTCGCATATGGGTATTCTTATAGGTGAAGAACTTACAATGGAACAGCTTGTAAATGGTATGCTTGTATATTCCGCAAATGATGCAGCAAATGTAATTGCTGTTCATTTGGGCGGTTCAATGCAGGGGTTTGTTGATATGATGAACAACAAGGCTGCAGAGCTTGGAATGAATAATACCCATTTTATGAACCCATGCGGAGTGCATGATGACAATCATTATACAACTGCAGAAGACCTTGCAATTCTTGCGAAATATTGTATGCAGAATGAAAACTTCAGAGAGATT
>USPO01000186.1 GCA_900556575.1 uncultured Eubacteriales bacterium | reverse complement strand
CAGAGAAAGTAACTAAGGTTTGTGAGGTGGAATTATGAGATATCTGACAATCGACTTGAACAAGCTGACCGCTGTGGTATGACCGTAGTCGCCTCCGACTCTACCATAGTTATAAACGTATGTATCGAATGTTTCCGACTTTGACTTGTTTAATGTGTTCTGCATAAGGATAATCTGCTCGAATCCTGTATCGAGAACAGAACCCATTCTGAGGATGAACATTGTTACGATTGTTCCTAAGATTGACGGAACTGTGATATAGATAAGCTGCTGCCATCTGTTAGCACCGTCAACGATAGCAGCCTCGTACTGCTCAACGTCAACACCGGCAAGGGCTGCTAAGAAGATAACTGTACCCCAACCTGTTTCCTTCCAAATAGCCTGGAAGAGTAATACCCAATAAATTGATGACGGGCTTTCGAGTACGTCTATACTCTTACCCGATACTGCCTGAATGATAGTGTATAAAGCACCGCCTGCCTGTCCTTGCTGAGCCGGTGTCTTTAAAATCATGAATGTGATTGATGCGATAACAACCATTGATACGAAGTGCGGTACGTATACGAATGTCTGAAGTACGCTCTTATACCACTGCACCTTAATTTCGTTAAGTAACAACGAAAGAATAATCGGCAGCGGGAAGAAGAAAATCAAGTTCATGAACGAGATAATCATCGTGTTCTTAAATAATCTCCAGAAGTCTGAACCTGCGAAGAAGTCAATGAAGTTCTGGAAACCTACCCAGTCGGAATTTAAGAAGCTAAGACCTGCATAATAAGCCTTAAAGCTGATTAAAATTCCCCATAACGGTACAATCTTGAAAATTACGAAGAATAAGAAACCCGGAACAAGAAGGGCATACATCCATCTGTTACGCCAGATGTTATTCTTCGACTTTTGCTTTGCCGCAGTCTTGCTAACCGGAGCTGCAGCGCTTTGTGCTTTTGCCATTATAAAACCTCCCTAAAAAAGTCATGCACATGAATTTGTCCGCACAAACAACAATTTTGCACAAATACATATTGCATAAATATCATACTTTTATTATAGTACAAAGTGTTCAACTTTGCAAGTGTTTTTTGTTGATTTTTTTGAATTTTTTTAACTTTTTTTAAAGCAAATATTAAATTATACCAACTTTCACGAGTTATGTAAACCAAATTATATGTCTAAAAGTTTAAAATATTAATTTTTGTAACATTTACAGAATATGTTGTTTACTATTATTGTAAAAAATTATGTGCATAATGCATACACACAAAATCAGTATTCAATCACTTTTTTCTTTATAAATCCCAAGTAAATCAAAAAATATACTTTGTCGTTTGCAAAAAAACAAAAGAAAGTCAAAAGTATTCAAAAAAATCACAAAAATGCGGCATCTCCGAACGAGATACCGCATTTTTATAATTTTATTTCAAGAAATCCGATAATCTGATAATCTCAATGCCGGCAAGCATAACAATACCTGTACCGTGAGTATCATTCAAATTCCAGCCAAGTTCATACTTGTAATAATCCGGAATAAACGAGAATTCCGAACCACGGCATACACCGTATACATTACCGTCCGCATCAACAGATGTCTTTGAAAGAGCCTTCCAGCCCTTGAAGCAAGCCTTAACATACTTCTCCGGATTCTTCAGCCATCCGTAACGAACACCTCTTGAGAACGCATAGATAAACATTGATGTACACGAGCTTTCCGGATATGACTCCCAGTCATTGAGAACCTGATGCCACATTCCGTCCTCGTCCTGAAGCTTTAAGTAATCCTCGCAAAGCTCATTAAGGAACTCTATAAGGTCAGCTCTCTTCGGATGGTCCTCCGGAAGTACGGCAAGAAGCTCTTTCATCGAGAATACAACCCAGCCGTTTCCTCTGCCCCACGGAACACCTGTCTTTGTATCATATTTGAAGTCATATACATGAGACATATATCCTTCTTCCGGCATATACAGTCTCTTCTTGAAACCGAAGAACTGATTTGCGGCATCATCGGCATACTTAATATCACCTGTAAACTGATAGTATCTTGTTAAGAACGGTACGCTCATGTATAAATCATCTGCCCATAAGGTCATGTTATGGAATGAATGAAGCTGATCCTTACGGAAGAATGTTCCGTCCTCGAGACGAGTCTGCTTGTTGTAGATGTAATCACCGACATAATCGGCAACTTCCTTTACATTGTCGATACCGAGAAGCTTATTAACTTCAAGCATCATCGATGCAAACGAACCGCAGTCATCAAGCGAATCGATACTTGTCAAAAGGTTATGAATCGATGTAGCACCGCCGTACTGCTCCTTGTCCCAAAGCGCATACTCAAGTGTATCAACGCAAAGCTGCACATGGTCCTTGATGTATTTCTTAATTTCATCGTTATCCATAATCATTGCGGCATGGAGAAGTCCGTAAAGTGTAACACCGAGCGGATAGTTCCAGCGTGCATAAAGTGAATTTTCGATATACGGACGAATGAATGTATCCGGTGCGTCAACTCTCCAATATGTCTTAGGCTCACCTATAACATAATGCATCGAGCAGGCTTTTTCACACTCAAATTCATATGAATTATCAAACGGTCCTATGTACATCCATTCATCGGGCGCACCCTTTACATTTGCGGCACTCTCAAGCTTAACACCCTCAACATCAAGAGTATATCCCCAGTCCGAACCGCCGCATATGCTCTTTACAAAAATCTGATGCTCTCCAAAGTGAAGTGATACCTTAAAGCTTTCCTTGCCTCCGTTTGTCTTGAACACTTCCTTATCATCAACATAAACAACCGTCTCATTCTTTGCATCAAGGTTAAATGTATACTCGGTATTTCCCATATTGTCAAAGAAACCCTTTGCACGTCCTACAGCATACTTTCCTGCCGGTGTACCGTACATTCTTGCCATCTGACCTTTTTTAGCATCTTCTTCGTTCCAGTCCTTAACCGGATAAAGCTTCTTGTCGAAATCAGCCTCGCTCATGCCAAGCTCAAATTCCGGCTCATACTCCGGCGGAACTAACTCTGTGAATACAAAGCCTTCCTGACCGTCACGTTCCTTAGTCGGCATAAGTGAATAGAAATCCCACTTTCCAATCCATGTACCGAACTGACCGCCGAAGCCTGCCTTTGTTTTCTGCCACTTAATTCTTATATCATTCCAGCCCGGCTGTACATCAAAGAATATACGTGTTGAATTTTCCGAATATCTCTCCTTGAAAATATCCGACTTATAAACGACCTCTCCGTTCACATAAATCGTCATAGGTCCGAAGCAGTTTACATCCCAGCCGAAATTAGCCTTTCCGCCGCTGTAATATTTCGTAAATCCCCAAACGCAGTCACGGGATTTGCTCTCCGGAAAAATCTCATTAAAATCTACTCTGTAACGATAGTCCGCAACACGAGTTATACCGTTGTTTGTATAAGCACGGTAATAATAGTCATGCTTGAGGTTCTGTCCCATGTAGCGGTTTGCAAGGCATGAAATAATAGCCTTTGGATTTGTTCCCTCATAAGCATTGATACTTCTTGTATCATCAAAATAGTAGCCCATTTTGTTCCTCTCCTTTATAAATCTTGGATGCTCCTAAAATATTTGGCAATGCATAACCGATAAGCACCCCGACATCAGACAATAATATATTCTGCATAAATTCATCTGCCTATATGCCAATATATTTATATTATATAATATCTAAATGAAATTGTCAATAAATTTACGGCAACTTACAGATAAATTATTTTATTTTTTTCTTTTTCTTAGTTCTCTGAAAAAATCTTTCATCAAACCCGAACATTCTTCTTCCAAAATTCCGCCCTCGGATTCAAGTGAAAAGTTGCATAAATTTCTGTCAAACAGATTCACCGCAGAGCCTGCACAACCGGATTTCTTATCATATGCACCGAAATATACCTTTTCTATCCTTGAATTTAATATCGCTCCGGCACACATAGGACATGGTTCAAGCGTTACATACAGCTCGCATCCCAGCAGTCTCCAGCCTCCGAGCTTTTTGCAGGCTCTGTCAATCGCAATACATTCCGCATGAAGAAGTGCATTTTTTTTTATCTCACGCTTGTTATATCCTCTCGAAATTATCTCATCCCCACGTACAACAACAGCACCTATCGGAGTTTCTCCGAGCCTTGCCGCCTTTTTTGCCTGCTTCAGAGCCTCACGCATGAATTTTTCATTCATTTAAAAATTCCTCCGAAAAGCTTTTTACTTCTTTTAAAGAATATGGTTGTCGTTGTTGACGCAGCAATAATATCACTTATCGGTTCGGCTATAAGAAGTCCCCA
>USPO01000185.1 GCA_900556575.1 uncultured Eubacteriales bacterium | reverse complement strand
CTGGGGAATACACACGGCTCTTGATTATAACTTTTCTGCCGATTACAGCAATCAAAACACAGAGCTGTCAACAATCAGTATGGAATGTTCTGCCGGAATGACTTATTATGTATATGCAAAGACACGTTCTGCTATTGTTACTAATTTAAAGTATGTGCCGGCAGGTACATCACTTCCGGCAAAGGTTTATTTGAATAATATGTATAGCGATAATATGCTTATTCAAAGAGATAAGCCTATATATTTGGAGGGATATTCCGAAAATGCGGAAAAAGCGGTTTTAACGCTTACAAATGACAGTAATCCCGATGATACACAGAGTATAGAGGTTTCGGGACTTACGAATGAGTCAAAGTGGAGTGCCGAGCTTAATGCAGTTTCAAATTATACAGATACATATACGTTAAGGATTGAGGCAATAGGCTTGGACGGTCAGTCGTCGGAAGATGAAACGGAAATAAAAAATATTAAATTCGGAGACCTTTATCTTTGCAGCGGACAATCAAATATGTGGTATTATATGACACACTATATAGGACTTGATTACAGCGAAGAAGAGGTTGAAAATTGTGCAAATTCCGATATACGAGTTTTACAGCTGCCGACACCGAGCGAAAACAGTGCGGTTGTAAACCGTTCACAGCCGCAGGATAAGCTTACAATTGACGGACAGTGGAGAGAATTAAATCCGGACTTTATAATGAATAATTATTTGCCGGCGACTGTATATTCAATTGCAAAAAAGCTGAACAGCGAAACAGATGTGCCGATAGGTATTATTTCGTCCGCAGTAGGAGGAACAACAATTGCACAGTGGCTTGAAAATACAGGGATAGATGATTATAATAAGAAAAAGAACTGGTACAACACAAGAATTTATCCGTTCAGAAATTTAAATATTAACGGTATTTTCTGGTATCAGGGCTGCAGTGATAAGGATAACGGCTTGGAATATTACGAAAAGAGAATGACAGAACTTATTAACAGCTACAGAAATCTTTTTGGAAATGATAAACTTCCGTTCTATTATGTACAGCTTGCAAGAAACGGAATTGTATATCCCGATACAACAAATAATGAGCGTGAAGATAACACAGGAATGAGAGATGTACGTTCGGCACAGACAGATACATATTTGAATATGCCGGACAAAACAAATCTTGGATTTGTTTCTACTCTCGATGTATACGGAGAGAAAAATTATATTCCGGGTAAAAACAGCAATTTCAGTGCAAGAGTAAATTATCATACAGCACAGAAGTCTGTTATTGCGGGCAGACTTGCAGATATTGCACTTTATGATATTTACGGAATGAATGAGCATAAAGACGGCACAAAGGTATATAAAAACGGACCTCTTTATAAAAATCACTATAATGACGGAAATAAGCTTGTAGTTGAATTTGACTGCAGCGGCGCGCTTAAGGTTATGCCAAAGGAGCAGTATGAGGACAATCATTCGGCGAAGGTTTGGCAGGAAAAGGACATTGACCCCGAGAAAATTCAGGAATTTGAAATTGCGGGTATTGACGGTGTATATTACCCGGCAGATGCCGAAATTGACGGAAACAAGGTAGTATTAACATCAGATAAGGTTACAAACCCGATTAATGTTAGATATTGCTACAGTGCATATCTGGAATGCCCTAACCTTACCGATGAATCCGGAATGCCGGCATATGCATTTGTAAAGGAAAACAAGGTTCAGAATATGAAATCGTGGAAGTTCAGCTTTGGCGAGGATGAAAAGGACGGATATACCAAGGTAAATACAAATGATGAATACAGCAGTGAAAACGGATACGGCTTTTTGGGAGTATCGGAAAACAGCTGCAATTATACCAAGGTAGTTGACGGATACTATCAGACAAAGGATAGTCTGACAAGCATGGTGAACGGAAAGGACTATGTAAAGTCAGATAATAAGCAATATCCTATAAGATTTGCGGTAAAGACAGAGCCGAACACATATTATAAGATAAAGGTAACTATGAGTGCAAATGATGCGGATGCAGATATAACATTAACTTCGGAACGCAGACATTTTGTATTGACAAATGAAAAGGTAGAAGCAGGGAATACTGTAACAAAGGAATTTACGGCAGCGGTACATGATGTTAAGTGGAAAAACCGTGACAGCGGAAAGCCTGTACCGGAGGTATATACGGATGATATGCTGAATATAGGAGTTATAGGCGAGAATGCAGCCTTGAACTCAATAGAAATACAGCAGATAGAAAAGCCGAAAACATTATGGATTTTCGGGGATTCAACAGTATGTGATGCATATACGGCAATTCCGTATAACGGATTTGATACTGCGGCAGGCTGGGGACAGGCGGCTGCAAAATATGTAAATGATGATATTGCAGTTGTAAACCTTGCCGAGGGAGGCTTGGCGACGAGCGAAACAAGCTACTTTAATGTAGGAATGAATGATATATCAGCCGGAGATATTGTACTTATGCAGATGGGACATAATGAAAATTCCGCATCAAAATATAAGGCAAATCTTGACTATTATTACAATGCCGCAAAGAAAGCAGGTGCGGAGTTTGTATTATGCTCACCGATACAGAGATTAACAGCCGGACAGACAGCAATGCCGTGGAAAGAAACCGATGTTGATACTATATATGCACCGGCTGCAAAGGAATATACGGAAGGTAAAAATACACCGTTTATAGATTTGAACAAGCTTACAATCGATAAGAATACAGAGCTTGGTGCGGTAAGAGCATGGTATCTTCACACAGCATATTGGCAGGAAAGCAAAGACGAACCGACAGCATTTAATGATGCTACTCATATGAATGATTATGGAGCGGATGTAACCTGCAGAATGCTAATGCAGGATTTAAAGAGTATCTCAAATGAGTTTGTAAATGATATTCTTGCACCGGATACAATGCCGTCCGATGAAATTATGAAGAACGGAACAGACTCATATGTAATGCCGCCTTATAAGGGAAATGATGAACTCTTCCCATATCCGGGCGAGGCAGATTTTGAATATGAAACTGAATTAAGTGATGCCGTTTTCGGCGAAAATACACTTAAATCAGTTAAATTAAAGAGAAATACACAGCTTTCATATATAACTGTCATGGGTGTATCATATACAGATGACGGAAGAATGTATGATACCGTAACAAAGCGTCTTGAACCGTCGGCAGCCGGAACAGCGGAAATCGTTGAACTTACGAATGACGGTCATTCGGACGGATTAAAGCTTTCCGATAACGGAAATGCATCGGTTTATGTATGGAACGGTGCTTTTGTTGACGGAAGTATATCAATGAAGCCGATTGCGGCAGCGTACAAGGTAAGTATGCCGAATTTTAAAAAGATGAGCATAGCTGTCAATTCACAGGGAAGTGTAACACCGATTGATACGGCGGAGCTGTATACAGATGAAAATACCGTGGGCTATATGGTAACAACATCTGATGCCGAAGGACACCTTATAAAGCAGTATGAAGCACAGCCGGAAAACGGAATTATAAATGCGGATACCGATGGTGCGGTAATGGTGGAAGCAGCGCCGATATTCAAGTATGAAAATATTACCGGAACATCTGCTGCGGACGGCAAAATTATAGCCGAGGATATAGAAAACGGACGATACAGCATAACCTTTAAAAAGGGAACGACACCGAGAAGTGATGTTTATATTAACGGAGGAATGATAGGAAATAACATAGACCAAACAGGATATAAGGATGCCGGAGGTTCTGTTGCAAAGATAAACGAGGCTGCGGAAATAACAAGAAATGACGTTGTAATTTCAAATAACAGTATAAACGTTAAAACAGTCGATTTCAGTGGAAACAAAACAGTTGATTCCATGGCATATGTTTCATTTTTCAAAGAGCCTAAGCTTGTAAACAGAACAAGAAAGGTATTTGTTTTAGGTGACTCTCTTGTAGCACAGTATTACGGTAATCGCAATAGCGTAACCGGACAGCATGGCTGGGGAGAGGTTATAGAAAATTTCTTTACAGACGATGTAGAGGTAGTAAATCTCGCAAATTCGGGTCAGTATGCGACAGGTCTTGAAGAAACAGCTTTCAGCGGAGTTGAAGCAAACGGCGAAAAGGGAGATTATTTTATTATAGAAAGCGGATACAACGATACCAAGCATAATACAGCTGCCGAAACAACAGCTGCGGTTGTGAGAATGGTAAATGCAGCAAAAGCAAAGGGAATGACAGCGGTAGTTGTATCGCCAAACTGTTCTGTGATGCAATGTGACGGAAGTGACAGCACAGGCTGCAAGGATAATTATTCGCCGACTGTTCATTATACGGAGGCAATGAAGGCGGCTGCC
>USPO01000184.1 GCA_900556575.1 uncultured Eubacteriales bacterium | reverse complement strand
TTCATGGGCATCCTGTGCATTTTTCTTTGCTCGATACTGCCTTGCTTTAACATAATCCTCTCCATATTTTTCTGTCAAAAATTCTACCGTATCTCTTTGTGCATCATCCGCAATTCTCAGAGAATCTGTTCTCATGTAAGTAATTAAACCTATTGTTCCGAGCTTTCCTCCTAGGCTGATACCTTCATATAACCCCTGTGCAATCTGCATTGTCTTTACTGCCTGATAGCTGAACTTTCTTGATGCCTCCTGTTGAAGAGTTGAGGTTGTAAACGGAGGCTGAGGCTTTCTTTTCTTTTCTCCGCGCTTTACCTTTTGAACAACTATTTCGGATTTCTTTACATCATCTATTATCTTCTGTGCCTCACTGCCAGTTTCCAGTTTATTTTCCTTACCTTCTGAAGCCTCTCCGTAATACTTTGCATCAAAGTTTTTTCTTGATTTCGGATCTGTCATAACAGCCTCAACTGTCCAGAATTCCTGCGGCTTGAAATTCAAAATTTCTTCTTCTCTGTCACAAATCAATCTCGTTGCAACAGACTGAACTCTTCCCGCACTCAAACCTCTTTTTACTTTTTCCCAAAGTATCGGACTTATTTTATAGCCTACTATTCTGTCAAGCACACGTCTTGCTTGCTGTGCATTTACGAGATCCATATCTATCTTTCTCGGATGCTTTATAGCCTCCTTTACCGCCGTTTTGGTAATCTCATTAAATGTTACACGGCACTCGCTTTCAAGGTCTATCCCCAATGCTTTCGCTAAATGCCAGCTTATAGCCTCACCCTCACGGTCAGGGTCGGTTGCAAGATAAACTACATCAGCCTTTGACGCTTCCTTTTTCAAGCTTGCCAAAAGAGGTCCTTTTCCTCTTATGGTTATATATCTCGGTTCAAAATGATTTTCCGTATCAACTGCCAATTGGCTTTTCGGCAAATCTATTACATGACCCATAGACGCAACTACGGTATAATTTTTTCCGAGATATTTTTTTATTGTTCCGGCCTTTGCCGGCGACTCTACTATTAACAGCTTTTTTGTTGTTTTTTTTGCTGCCTTTTTTACTGCCATTTATTTTCCTCCTACTGATTTTGTCAGCCTTTATTTTAATTTATATATATTTCCGGGAATTTGCTTAACCGCCCCCTGCATTTCAAGCATTATCAAAGCAGTGTTCACTTCCCCTGCATCGGCGGCTATCTCCCTTATTATTTCATCCTTTTGTTTTTCTCCTTTTAATAGTATATCTATTATAAGCTTTTCAGTCCCGCTGAATTTCTCCGCATTTATCTTAGGACGCTGTTCCTCCTCATTATGCCTTTGAGAAGGCTGCTCTTTTATCTTTTTCTCTGATACAGCATTCCTTCTATGTTCAGTTAAATTTGATGCAGTATAATTCTTTGCATAAGGTCTTACATTAAGTCTTTCCTCAGAATTAATGTTTCCACCTATAAGTATGCCTATTTCGGGAATTTCTCTCAAATATATATTTCCCATCGGCGCCTTTAGTTTTTCTACGGCATAAGGATATTCAACCATTATATCTTTGCCGCCGATTACTGCCTTTGCCGAACCCATAAGCATTCTGTTTGTACCTTCACAGTTTTTATTAAATATACTTCCCGGCACCGCAAATACATCCCTACCATATTCATACGCATAATTCACAGTTATTTTGGTTCCGCTTTTTTCTGCCGCTTCAACTACAAGCAATCCGTTTGAAAAGCCCGCAATTAATCTGTTTCTCAATACAAAACCCTGCTTCCCCGGATTTGAACCGGGAGGATACTCTGAAATTATAGTGCCTGTTTTTTCTATTGCATCATAAAGAATTTTATTTTCTTTGGGATAAACATTATCTATTGCACAGCCAAGTATACCTATACTGTAACGGTTATATCTAAGTGCCTCTATACTTGCCGCAGCATCAAGACCTCGTGCAAGACCGCTTACTATAACGACACCCATTTGAGCAAGCTCTCCTGCTATTTTTCTTGTTGCCGCAATTCCGTATTCTGAACAGTCACGCTTTCCTATAATGCTTATCAAAAGATATTTATCCCACTCAATAATTTTTCCTTTAACATAAAGCACATATGGTCTATCCGGAATATGCCTTAAATTTTCGGGATACATATCATCGTCATATGTCAAAATCTCTGCATTAACCGCCTTTGTTTTTTCGATTATTTTATATGCATCATCAAGATTTTTATTTTTGAGCGCCCTTATTTCCGAATCATTGAATCTTACTTCATAATATTTTTCTTCATTATATATATCTTCTATATCTGTATATACATCTATCAACGCTGCAATTTTCATTGAAGAATAAGGAAATATTTGTGTCAGCCACACCCAAAGCACTTTTGTATCTTCGTAATCCATAGATGCTCTATCCTTTCAAAAAATATTTTCTTTATATACAATACTACAAAAATTCAAAATTGTCAAGTCCTCTGTGATACTAATTCATACATTAATATAGCTGCGGCAATTGAAACGTTCAAAGATTCTGCCTTTCCCAAAATAGGGATTTTTACGCATTGGCTTATTTTTTGTACCTCTTTGCTTACACCGTTTGCTTCATTTCCTACTATTATTATAGACGGATTTTTCATATACGCTTTTTTATAGTCTATTGTATTTTCACCCAATGCACCACAGTAAAGTTTAAATCCGTCATCCCTGCATTTTTTTAAAAATTCAACATCAAAGTCTGTTATAACATCAATGTTAAAAAACGAACCCATGCTTGCTCTTACCGTTTTCGGACTGTATAAATCAACCGTACCTTTTGAAAGCAGTACGCCGCCGAAACCGGCTGCATCTGCCGTTCTTATTATAGTCCCAAGATTTCCGGGATCATTTACACCGTCACAATATATATAGGCTTTGGATTTATTAGGTATAAACTCCTTTTTATCAGGCATTTTTATAACTGCCATTATTCCCTGCGGGGACTGTGTATCACAAAGCTTTTCAAAAAGCGTGTCTGCAAATACAATTATCTCTGCATTATTTGAATACCTAAAATTACATTCATAACTTTCGGCTCTTACAATTGTTTTTACCTCTCTGTTTGAATTTAATGCATCATGAACGGACTTTATTCCTTCAACCGTATATTCGCCGTATTTTTTTCTGTATTTTTTATCCTGAAGTGACTTTATATGCTTATATAAAGAATTTGAAGCCGAGGTTATAACCATAGCAAAACACTTCCCTTCATATAATAATAAATTTATCCATTGTTTATGATTATAACATATCGTGAATAATTAATCAATCAAAATTTTTAAATTTCTCAATTTATTTTTAATTTATACAACACTTTATACAACTTTATCTAATATATATGTAAAAATGGAACTATACATTTATCTGTACAGTTCCATTTTTATCATTTATTTCCTTTTATTTTCAGCATTGATACAAAGAATACTATCGGAAATATAATTGCCGCAAATATTCCGATTTTTAAACTGTCATTAAAATGCCCCGAAACAAATCCTACAACTGCCGGACCTCCCGAACATCCCAAATCTCCGGCAAGTGCCAGCAGTGCAAACATTGCCGTTCCTCCGTTTTTAATTTTTTCCGCCGACTTACTGTAAACTCCAGGCCACATTATTCCTACCGAAAATCCGCATATTCCGCAGCCAAGCAAACTTAATGCCGGTATCGGAGAAATTGAAATTACCAAATACGATAATATACACAATAAGGTACTTCCGAGCATAAACCTATTAAAATCTATTTTATGTCCGAACCTTCCGTATATCGTTCTTGACAACCCCATCATAACAGAGAAGAACATCGGTCCCGCAAGGTCCCCTATTGATTTTTCAACATTCAGTCCCTTTTCCGCAAATGCCGATGCCCATTGGCTCACAGCCTGCTCAGATGCTCCCGCACAAAGCATAAGTATTGCAAATATCCAGAATATTTTACTTTTTAAAAGTCCTATTACCGTCATTCCCTCTTCATCTTCCGAGCCAAGTGACCTTATCGGTACTTTCATAAAAACAAAGGCATTTATTATAGGCAGCAAAGACCAAATCAGAGCGAGAATACGCCAATTTGATATTCCGAATATCGAAAAGAAAACGGTCGAAATAAGTACAACAGCAACGCAGCCCCAGCAATAGAAAGAATGAAGAAGGCTCATTGTTTTTTCCTTATGCTCTGTCGGGCAAGCTTCCACGATAGGACTTATCAGCACCTCTATCAATCCTCCTCCGACCGCATATATCATTACGGCTATCATCAGACCGATAAACGGATCAGGCACGACTTGAGGCAAAATTGTCATAAGTATAATTCCCGCCGCAGCAAAAAAATG
>USPO01000183.1 GCA_900556575.1 uncultured Eubacteriales bacterium | reverse complement strand
TATGATTCCGGAGGAGCATAAGAAACTCGCTGATGCGGTATACAATAAAATAAAAGAAATATATTTTATATAAATTAATATTGCAAAACGTTTCTGCATATGATAGAATATAGAGGTATCCTAAGTATTATAAATAGGATACCTTTTAAAATTTATGCCGCTGATTTGCGGTGACTGGAGGACTCGAATGAAAAGGTTTATAGAAAAACTTAAAATGATATATAAATTTGGAGAAAAATGTGCATATTCAGCTGCTGAGCACAGAATAGGACCATATGCGGCGCAGGCATCATTTTTTATTATAATGTCACTTGTTCCCTTTTTCATGTTCCTTCTCTCAATTGTTAGACTTGTGCTGCCGTACTTCCTTCAAATATCAGATGCGGACCTCATAACATCGCTGAATTCAATATTTCCATATAAAATTGCACTATTTCTTGAAGAAGTTGTACATGATGTATTTGACCGTTCCTCCGGAATATCAATACTTACAGCCGGAATGTCAATTTGGTTTTCATCAAGAGGAATTATGGCGATATACCAAGGCGTGAATAATGTTCTTTCAGACGGAGAACTGCAAAATTACTTCTTTTGCAGATTAATGAGCGTGCTGTACTTATTTGTATTTACGCTTATTGTAGCACTTACAATTATATTAGGAGCATTCGGAAGAAATGCTGCTGACTGGCTGGCTGTAAAGTTTCCGCTTTCAATTGGGCTGATATACAGACTGCTGCAATCAAGGTATTTGATAATGTTTTTCCTGCTGACATTCTTCTTCACATTATTTTATAAATTTATGCCGAAATATAAGTGGAGAATATCGGAACTTATTCCCGGAGCAGCACTTGCAGCTATTGGCTGGATTATATTTACCAAGGCATTCGGAATATATATAGGTTTTTCAAGAAGCTATGACTCTATATACGGAAGTATATCTTATATTATATTTGCTATGCTGTGGCTTTATTTTTGCCTTAATATAATGCTGCTCGGTGCCGAATTTAATAGATTACTTAAATTTATAAAACATCTTGATTAAATTCGTCGGATATGGTATAATAGATATATAATTAACAAAAAGCTTAAAAAGCTTTGGGAGGTGTTTCCGATAGACAGAATAGTTTTTAATCAGCAGCAGCTGGACGAAATATGCGGTGAAGAAAATATATCTGTAATTTTATGTGATAATGAATTTAAGCTGCCTCAGACGGGCAGAAGAAGATATATAGCCATAGGAGATGTTAAGGCTAAAATACAGCTTTCACCGTCAGCAGCATCACAGTGCAGTATAGTGTTTGATAATTTTGTTCCGGAATATGGCGAAAAAAATCCTCCGATATATGCTAATGTGGAGCATGGTATACGGCCGCTAAGCGTATATTTAAAAAAAACCGGAATTAATATCGGGTCATATTCTTCGGATGTCGGAAGCTCTGTATCGTCCTTTACCTCGTTCTTTGCTGCATCGTTTATCGGTTCATTTATGACATCATTTTCGGGTTCGTTTGCTGTAAATTTTACAGGCTCGTTTGTCGGCAAATCGTCATCATATGCCGGAAGCAGTGCGTTTCAAGGTACTTTTTTCAGGAAACGCAGGGATTATATTATAAAAGAATTTGCCGTAAACGGATACGGCATAAATTTGATTTAGCTTAAAGAGGTTAGGATATGAATGCGGTACATATAAATTGGACAAAGCCGTATTTTGAAAGAAACAGCGGCGAATACAGAATTGAAGATTTTGAAATAATGACAACGGTTCTGTCAGCCTTGAAATGGCAGGAGAAAAACGGAAGTATACGAATGATAACAGATTCCGTAGGATATGAATATTATATAAAAAATAACATGGCAGAACTCTGGGACGGAGGAATATCCATTGAACTTGACGGAATAAAAGAGAATGCATATATGTTTTGGGCGGCGGGTAAACTTCATGCTTTACAGAACGAAAAAGCACCGATTGCGGTTATTGATACCGATTTTATTGTATGGGAAGAAATTCTCTTTGAAAAACTCGGTGACTTAACGGTTATACACGATGAGGATTTGTATCCGGATATATATCCCGATGTGAATGCATTTAGAATGAAGAGCGGATATAGATTTCATCCGTCGTGGAATTGGAAATTGAAGGCGTTAAATACAGCCTTTTATGTTATAAAAAATCAAAAGCTGCTTGATGAATATACCAAAGAGGCAATATACTTTATGAATAATGCAGAGCCCCAGGACGATCCGTTAAGGTATATGGTATTTGCCGAGCAGAGATTGTTACCTATGGCAGCTGCAAAAATAGGATGCACTGTTGATACGTTTTCTAACCTTGAACGTCTTTTTAGAAATGGAGAAGGCTGGTTTACTCATGTATGGGGAATGAAGCAGCAGATGCGTGAAAATGAAGAGCTTAGAGAACTATTCTGCCTAAAATGTGCGGCAAGAATAATTAAAGATTTTCCGGAGTGGGCAGAAAAACTAAAGAAAAACAGTGCAGTAAAAAAATACTTTAATTAAGCGGATGTATTCCGTATGAAAAGAACCGAAAGGATTGATACAATGACAGAACAGCATGAACACAAGTCCGAATGTACGGTATGTGTATATAATCGCCGTATTATCGAACGTATGAAAAATGAGGTAATAGATGATGAGGAAATAGAAGAACTTTCCGATGTATTCAAGGTATTTGGAGACGGAACAAGATTAAGGATATTGTGGGCTTTGTTTGATGAAGAGCTTTGTGTATTTGATATTTCGGAAAGACTTGGCATGAGTCAGTCTGCAATAAGCCATCAGCTGAGAACTTTAAAACAAGCAAGACTTGTGAAATCAAGAAGAGAAGGTAAAAATACATTTTATTCAATAGATGATGACCATGTTAAGAGAATAATCGAGCAGGTGATGATTCATGTTGAAGAAGGAAGAGAGTAATAAATGAGGCTGTTGCAGAGTTTTGCGGCAGCCTAATAATATAAAGTTTGGAGGAATATAACATGAAAGTAATTTTAGTAAATGGAAGTCCTCATGCAAATGGATGTACATATACAGCCCTGAATGAGGCGGCACAGACTCTTAATAAAGAGGGAATTGAAACAGAAATTTTCCATATCGGAACAAAGCCGATTGCCGGATGCATAGCTTGCGGAGTCTGTTCAAAGGGAAAGTGCATTTATGATGACTGTGTAAATGAATTTGTCGAAAAGGCAAAGGATGCAGATGGATTTATATTCGGCTCACCTGTATATTACAGCGGCATGTCAGGTCAGCTTTCATCATTTATGGACAGAGCGTTTTACTTCGGTTCAAAATATATGACAGGAAAGCCTGCTGCGGCGGTTGTAAGCTGCAGAAGAGGCGGTGCTTCAGCTGCATTTGAACAGATTAATAAGTATTTTATGATGACTTGTATGCCGGTTGCGACATCACAGTATTGGAATCAGGTGCATGGAAGCAAGGCAGAAGATGTGCTGAAAGATGAGGAAGGCTTACAGACAATGAGAACTCTTGCACAGAACATGGCATGGCTCATGAAGTGTATAGAAGCCGGAAAAGCTGCGGGTATTAATAGGTCGGAAAGAGAACCGGTTATCAGAACTAATTTTATAAGATAACAAATTAATATATAAAAAACCGAGGTGAGTCAGAATACTTACCTCGGTTTTTTATTGGAATAAAATATATGCAATTCTTATAATTACCGTTGACAATTGTTATTAAAAATAGTATAATATGTTATGGAGTTATGATTGGAAAATCTGAAAGGAATGAAAATTTTATGAAAAAATTAGTATGCATAGCTGCGGCAGCGGTTATTTTTACAGCGAATGCCGCAGGTGCATTTGCACAGGGTGCAATACCGGACCACAGAGGTACCTCTATGGACAGTATAGAGATAGGAACCGATACACTAAGTAAAAATGTACTTCAATATGGTGATTTATTTGAAAGTGCGGGTGACCAATATGGAGTAGACCCTAATCTGCTTGCTGCAATTTGTATGCAGGAGTCAAGCGGCAGAAATTTAAGTTACCGTGATGACGGAACAGAATATCCGGCTTGGGGAATTATGCAGATTGAGTGCACAATGGAAAAATCATTCGCAAGTTTCGGAGAAAAAACAACGGGAACTAAATGGACTCTTGAAGATAGGCTTGACCCGTCAAAAGCAATTCCGTTTGCGGCGTGGCTCATTTCGGAGTCTTTATATAAATATGACAGCGACTATATGAAAACAATCCAAAGCTATAATTTCGGAGAGTACATATTAAATAAAATAATTGATGCAATGACAATTGCATTATCATATATTGAAGATGCTATAAAGTAAAAATAGTCAAATAATTAGCTCTAATTATTAATTGAATATATGCATATTTAGAAGGCATA
>USPO01000182.1 GCA_900556575.1 uncultured Eubacteriales bacterium | reverse complement strand
CGTCCTGTACCACCGCCGGATGCTACGGAGAAGTACTTCTTACCCTGCTCGATACATTCCTTCTTGTATGTACCTGCAACCGGATGCTGGAAACGTGTCGGGTTAGTTGAGTTACCTGTGATTGAAACGTCAACACCTTCCTTGTGCATGATAGCAACGCCCTCACGAACGTCATCTGCACCGTAGCAGCGAACCTTTGCTCTCTCGCCCTTTGAATAAGCGATTTCTTCAACGATTTCAAGATTACCTGTGTAGTAATCAAACTTTGTCTGAACGTATGTGAAACCGTTAATTCTTGAGATAATCTTAGCAGCGTCCTTACCAAGACCGTTTAAGATAACTCTTAACGGCTCCTTACGAGCCTTGTTAGCACTGTTTGCAAGACCGATAGCACCCTCTGCGGCAGCGAATGACTCGTGACCTGCCAAGAATGCGAAACACTTTGTTTCATCTCTTAAAAGCATAGCGCCTAAGTTACCGTGACCTAAACCAACCTTACGGTCGTCAGCAACTGAACCCGGAATACAGAATGACTGTAAACCTAAGCCAATCTTCTCAGCAGCCTCTGCAGCTGTTGTAACACCGTCCTTGATTGCGATTGCAGCACCTACGATGTAAGCCCAGCAAGCGTTCTCGAAACAAATCGGCTGAATACCCTTAACAATGTTGTATACATCAAGACCCTTGTCCTTGCAAATCTGCTCTGCCTCTTCGATTGAAGAAATGCCGTGCTTTGCAAGCTCAGCGTTAATCTGGTCTATTCTTCTTTCATAACTTTCAAATAATGCCATGATTTTGTCCTCCTTCTCTCGAATTATTCAACTCTCGGGTCGATAAGCTTAACAGCATCATCAACTCTGCCGTACTGACCGCTTGCCTTTTCAAGAGCCTCATTAGCATCCATGCCCTTGCGGATCATTTCCATCATCTTGCCGAGGTGAACGAACTTGTAACCGATAATTGTATCGTTTTCGTCAACGGCAATCTTTGTAATATAACCTTCAGCTAATTCGAGATATCTCGGACCCTTCTTTAATGTAGCGTAAGTTGTACCTACCTGCGAACGTAAGCCCTTACCTAAGTCCTCAAGACCTGCACCGATCGGTAAACCGTCCTCTGAGAAAGCTGTCTGTGTACGGCCGTAAACAATCTGTAAGAATAACTCTCTCATAGCTGTGTTGATAGCGTCACAAACCAAGTCTGTGTTAAGAGCCTCAAGAATTGTCTTGCCAACAAGAATTTCAGCTGCCATTGCTGCTGAATGAGTCATACCTGAACATCCTACTGTCTCAACGAGGGCTTCCTGAATGATGCCTTCCTTAACATTTAATGTAAGCTTACAAGTACCCTGCTGCGGTGCACACCAGCCAATGCCGTGTGTAAGACCTGATATATCGCTTACTTCCTTTGCCTGAGTCCACTTGCCCTCCTGCGGAATCGGAGCCGGACCGTGATATGTACCCTTAGCTAAAGGACACATATTTTCTACTTCTGCTGAATATTTCATAATATTTCTCCTTTCCAAAAATGCGGTTATTACCGCCCTTATGAAAATGCGGCTTATAACCGCCATTATGACAATTATATCACAATTTGTCGATTTTATCAATACTTTTTCAAAAAAAATATCTTTTTGTTAATTTAGGGAATTTTGAGATATAAATAAGGCTCGATATTAGTTGAAGTCAGTGCTAACATATGTTGTATAAAGCTATTTAAAGCGGTATTTTTATAATTACAAAACTGTATTCCGGTGAAAATGTTAGCTAAAATTTAATTTACATATAACCGAAACATAGATAACAATTTTTATATAATTATTTGCCGATTTATTAATAGTTTGTTGTTTTTTTATCATTTTGCAACTTTTTTATTGTGGTTCTATGCAGAATATATTGATTTTTGCTTTTAAATGTGATAGTATTTGTTTAAAAGTTGTAGGTGGAGGATAATAGTTCATCTTATTTAAGCAAGAGGAGGAGATTTTTAATGAATGCAAAGAAGTTTGTTTCGTTTATATCCGCTGCGGCATTGACAGCCGGCTGTTTCGGCGGAATAAGCGTTCAGGCAAAGGAAACGACCGCTGAAATCGGAAGAATTTATAATTCGAATGAAATTTTTCCGGCTTCGGGAAATACAGAAACTATAACAATCAACAGTTCCATGAAGGATTATTACGATAATACCTTAAAGGCACCGTTTGGTGATTTTGAAGAGATTAACAATACAAAATTTCCGAAGCAAACAAGTGCAAACAGTACAAATACATATATAAATGATACTGACGGCAGCGGTTCAAGCTTAAAGTATACCGTAAGTACAGAGGGTAATTATACATTCAGTGTATTTGTTTTGGAATACGATAATCGTTATCCTAATATATATGTAGACGGTGTTCAGAAGATAGATGGAAATCATCTCAGCGGTCTTTATAACTATTCGATAGGTACATATGGAACGAACGGTCAAAAGCTGGCAATAATACAGGTTCCTCTTGAAAATTTAAGTGCGGGAACTCATACAATTAAATTCTCAAATGATGACCAGGTACGGGGTGTAATAGCGGCAGTACTTACAGATGACAATGCCGCAAATCCGACCGAGACACCGGCGGCAACAACAGAACCGCAGTCACAGGCTGTGACATACAGATACAGTGCTGCTAATGGTGATATTATAAACGGACGTACAATGAGTATTGACTCTGAAGTGGAATTTGTATCCGGAGTGAATGAAAATATAGCGTCATTCTTTGCGGATGATACAGACAGTACAAAGCTTTTACCGGAACTTGTAAAAAGTAAAAAGGATTTTATAGGCGGAAAGGCATCAAATTCCTCTCATCCTATGATAAAGGTATCAAGCCTTCCGGCGGGAAACTACAAGCTTTATTATCTCGGATATAATAATGAAAAGCCTATTAAGGTATCTTTTGAAAAGGCAGGAAAAGAATTTTCATCCGTTGACGGTGCACAGGTTCAATTTGCACGTCTTTCATCACATACGGAGCAGATTTTGAAGCTATATGAAATAGATATCAAGATAGACAGTGACGTCACAGATGAAACAATGACATTTGATACCGCAACAGATGCAAATTATCTTCCTGATTTATTTAGCGTAGTATTAACAAATCAGGAGAAGTACAGCACGACACCGTCAGAGACAGCAACACCGGCACCGACAATTGTACCGGGATCGGCATTTACAAGTACATATAAGGCAGATGGCAGCAGTATTTCAACCGGACGTGTTAATGACACAGGAAACAATGATAAGTATATACTTGCAGACGGAATGGATGATATAGTATATGACATATTTGAAGATAAGACCGATACTTCAAGAGTAAATCCGGAGCTTATCAAAAAGTATATTAATTATATCGGTGTAGGTGGAAGTTCGCAGGGAAATCCTCAAATTAAGGGTTTGAACTTTCCTGCGGGAAATTATAAGATATATTACATCGGTCAGAATAATGAAAATACAGGAATAAAGGCATCGATAGGAAATATAACCGGAGAAACAAAGGATAAGGTTCTCTTTGCGAAGGGTGATAAGGAATTAAAGCTGTTCACAATCGATTTGGCAATTCCGGAGGCAATCACTAACGGTACATTGGAGTTTTCGGCATTAACCGATTATTGGCTTCCTGATTTGTATGCAGCGGCAATTACAAACGAGGCTAATCCTATAAGCGTATCGGGAACAATTTCATCAGACGATAACTATGATTATAATGGCACAAATATTATATTCACATCTAAGCACGGCAAGGAATATAAGACGGCTGTCGGTGATGGAAACAGCTTTGAATTAACAGCGAATGCAGGTACATATACAGCATCGACAGATGATATTTATCATGTAATTAACGGTACATATACAATATCAAGTGAAACATCAAAGCTTGATATAAAGGCTGAAAACGAAACATCGAAGAATGTAGCAGTAAACCTTATAAATCCTCCGGCAGAGGGTACGGTAATTACATTAGGCGGAGAAAATATTGAATTTACACCGGGTGAAACATCGAAGAACGTTGTGCTTAATCCGGGAAAATATGCCGTATCATCATCAAACGGCACAATTTCCGAGCTTTCAAAGACGGAATTAACTGTTGCACACGAGGACACATATAAGAATATTTACTATCCGGAAACAATAGTTCCGGCAACATCGCAGAATATAAGAGTAGATAAGACAGCGGCTGCGGGAGAAAATGTGTATAACTCAATTTCAGATGCACTTTATGCTGCAAAAGCCGGCAATATTTCAGCACCGATTATCACCGTAACAATCGGACAGACATATCAGGAACAGGTAAAGATAGATATGCCGAATGTTACAATTAAGACAAGCGGTGAAGAAAAGGCGACAATTACTTGGTATTACGGTGTAGGTCAGGCAT
>USPO01000181.1 GCA_900556575.1 uncultured Eubacteriales bacterium | reverse complement strand
AAAACGGTGTTGAAAATGTGACACTCGAGCTCAGAGTAGCAGAAGACGACATGGGTAAGGTTATTGGCAGACAGGGAAGAATTGCAAAGGCAATCAGAACTGTGGTCAAGGCTGCGGCAGGCAAAGAAAATAAGCACGCCGTTGTTGAGATTTTATGATATAATCTTGAGCTTTAATATAAAAAAACGGACAAGCAAACGCTTGTCCGTTTTTTATGCTGTTTTTATGCATCGATATAATATACAGAACTGTTTTCCACTATAATACGCCATACAGGTTTTAAATTTGTTTCGCTGATTTCGGTGTCAGTTAATATATAGCCTAAGCGTACATCTGTTACAATGGTTTCACGCTTCTTGTCTGTACATGTATCCATAAATTCTTTTAAAGCATCAGAAATACTCTTTGCAGCTCTTTTTTCACCACCGATGTTTGTATTAAAATCAACACCGGTTATAGAATGCAGGCCGTCATTATTCAGCTGCATGATAAGAGAGTTGTTGAATACGGGTAAACCGTCACAGCTTTTCATAACTGCAACAGAAATGCCGTTTTCGCTTCCGGAAAGCTCTATTCTGCCGCCTCTATAATCAATTCCATATTCATCACATAGACGTTTGGTAATATCGGTTGCATTGGAAAGTGATATTGATTTTGTATCGGCAGAAAATTTTGGGAACACTGGAGTATATGTAAAATGTGTCCCTAAAATGCTTAGTGTTCCATCAGAGGATGAATACTGTGTATCTGAGTCCTTTTTGAAACCTTTACCCAAAAACTGCCTTGCAAGCGAAGGGGCATCAAGCTGATTTGTTACTGATATGTCACTTACATTATATTCTCTGTTATCTATAAGTTCCGGTGATATGTGGACCTTTCCTGTATAAAGTTCATTGATAAGTGCTTTTGTTTCCTTATTAGAACTTGTTCCGGAACCGCCGGGGTAGGCAAGTCTTATTGAAAAAAGACTTGCCGATATGATTATGATAATTGCCGCTATACATTTTGAATAGTAATGCTTCATAATAAAACCACCTCCCGATTATGACTTGTTAAGGGGAATTGTTATTGTAACCTCCGTTCCCTTGTTAAGTTCACTGTTAATGATAATTTTTCCGTTAAAGCCTGTTTCTATTGTCTGCTTGGCAATTGCAAGTCCGAGTCCGGTACCTCCGGTATCTCGTGAACGTGCTTTGTCTACTCTGTAAAAACGGTCGAATATATGAGGAAGCTTATCCTTTGGTATTCCTATTCCGTTATCGACTATTTTTATTGCAATTCCGTTATATACGCTTGTGCTGTATACTTCTATTTTTCCCCCCTGAGGAGTGTATTTAATAGCATTTGATATAATATTTATTATTACTCTTTCAAGGCTGTCACGATGTCCTTGTATTATCGGTATTTCGTTTATAGACTGATATGTCAGAGTCTGATTTCTTTTCTTTGCGTTAATATCCATTCTTTCTACAACCGAGGAAAGCATTTCACGAATATTTATATCCTCCGGAGTACGATATATGTTTTTGTTTGCATCAAGCTCTGAAAGTGTGAGAAGGTCACGGATAATTCTCGCCATTCTGTCAGCTTCGCTTGCAATTACATTTAAAAATCTTACAAGTAATTCCTTGTCACAATCCGGCATATCTGCCAAAGTTTCTGAGTATGATTTTATTGTTGTCAGCGGTGTTCTTAATTCATGGGATACATCCGCTACAAAATCACGTCTGGATTGTTCAAGCTTTTCCTGTTTTGTTATGTCATGGATTATAACGATAATACCGCCTACTTTATTATCTGTATTAAATACAGCAAAATCAAGATGCAGGAAATGGTCCTCTATATGAATTTCGCGCTCAATACTTCCTTCAGGTTTCATATAAACTAGGTCACCGAGAGTTATATCAGCTTGAATTTCTTTGAAAAATCGGTCAAACTGTACATCATCTAAATAATTTCTGTGCAGCATTGCCTTTGCCACCGGATTATAATGAATAAGCTTTCCGGAAAAATCAAATGCAAGTATACCATCATTCATGTTTTGAAGAATTGTTTCAACCTTTATTTGTTCTCCTTTTGCCTTTTCCTTGATTTCATTTTTTGCATGAGCAAGCTGTACGAGAGAATTGTTAAGGTCAGCAATTTCATCATGCTCATTTGACTCTGTCAGGTCTGACGAATCGCCGGAGGCAAGCTTTTTTGCTTTTTGAGTAAGTTGCTTAAGGGGCTTGGTTATTGATGATGAAAGCACAATTCCTGCCGCAATTGCCGCTGCAATTGAAAGCAGTGCTGTACAAAGCAGAACCCTGAGCATACTTTGAATAACGTCATATTGAGATGTGCAGCTGTCCTTTATATATACAACATAGGAAACAATTCCGTTGCTTTTAACCGGCAATGCATATTCGAGTGACGGAGACAGCATTTTTACGTTAATTGAAGTATTTCCGCCTAGAGCATTCAGAACTGTATCTGTGGTAGTGATTTCACCGGCATTTGATGATGTGCATAAAACACTGCCGTTTGAGCCGTCAAGTACAGCATAGAAGCGTGAGCCTCCGATTGATAAGGCACTCAGATATGAATTTAATGTATCTCTTATTGCAATTCCGTCCCTGGACTCGGAAAATACAACCGCTCCTGAAACGTCTGTGGTATGCATTTGTGAGTTTTCGGCAATGGCAAGGGAATCAAGCTCATTTATCAGGTCTGAATTAAATACCTTAATCATATCCTGTTCGAATGAAGAGTGATAATTATGAACCATACCTGTAATTCCTATTGTTCCCATTATAAGCTCGGCGGCAAGGGTAAATAGAATAAAAAGCATGGTTATTTTTAATTTCAAACTTTTAAACATAGTTCATCCTTTCAAAAAATTAAAACTGCCTCAATTAGGAATTGGAGCCGCAGCATAAACCGCCGCAGTAAATCCGGCTGTGTCATGAGAAATATGGCGGCTCAATTATGAGGCAGTTGTATTGTTGTTCTTTAGAATTAAGCGGAGAGATTACTGAAATAATAGCCTACACCGCGCTTTGTGATAATGTATTTCGGCATACTCGGATCATCTTCGATTTTCTCTCTGAGTCGTCTTACAGTTACATCAACGGTTCGTACATCTCCATAGTACTCATAGCCCCAAACGTTTTCAAGAAGCTGTTCACGCGAGAATATCTTGTCCGGCTGCATTGCAAGGAATTTGAGAAGCTCAAATTCTCTTAATGTGATATCAAGAACCTTGCCTGCCTTTGTAACTTCATATCTTTCTGTATTTATTGAAAGCTCACCTGATACAAGCGTGCTTGGCTCCGGCTTTTGTACATCTGATGGTGTTTCATATGAACTTCTTCTTAGGTTTGCTTTAACTCTTGCTGTAAGTTCGCGGTTTGAGTAAGGTTTTGTGATGTAATCGTCAGCACCAAGCTCAAGACCGAGTACGGTATCAACCTCATCATCTCGTGCAGTGAGCATGATTACAGGTGTGTGAAGTGATTTTTCACGCAGCTTTTTTAATACCTCAAATCCATCAAGTCCCGGAAGCATGACATCAAGAAGAATGATGTCAGGATTTTCATTCAGTGCCAAATCGAGACCCTTAATGCCATCAAGCGCAGACAGAACCTTATAGCCCTCTTTCTGGAATGTCAAAACGAGAATATCGTTTATGTGTTTGTCGTCTTCAACAATTAAAATTGTGCGTTCCATTTTATGTTGTTCCCCTTTCAAATAGGTAATATTATTTTTAGATTAATTTTTCAGTCATTAATTTTCAATAGCTTTACTTATATAACTGTACCATTACATCTATTTTATCAGATTTTAACAAAGTATGCAATAGTTTTTTGAAAAATAATTTGAAAAAACGCAAAAAAATTAAATAATTGTGCAATTTTCCGAATAAAAAATGGAGATTGTATAGAAATAATAGGAATGAATACAGGCTTTTTATGGAAAAGTCGCTGCTTTTCAAAATAAATGGTTTAATATGTAGCAATAGGATTAAGGTATTGAAGTAAGTTTTTGCTCTAAGCTAATAAATACTTGTGCAATGTGCTAAATACTTTTATCTTTATATATATTTTCTTGAAAAAAATATTTCTTTGTGATATACTTTTATTTGGAAACCTTATTACAAAAGGAGAAAAATTATGAAGTTAGTAAATTACTATGAAAATACAGAAACACTTCACATCAATTGTGAAGAAAATCGCTCGTATTTTATACCGTATTCAAATAAAGATTCTGCCTTAAACGCAGAAAGAAGCAATTCGGATAGATGTATATCTTTAGACGGAGAATGGAGCTTTAAGTATTATCCGTCAATAGAGGAGTGTCCTGATGATTGGGATGAAATTAAGTTTGATAAAATACCTGTACCGTCATGCTGGCAGATGCTCGGCTATGACAGTAATCAGTATGTAAA
>USPO01000180.1 GCA_900556575.1 uncultured Eubacteriales bacterium | reverse complement strand
CACGGCCCTTTCACGGCTGTAACGCGAGTTCGATTCTCGCACGGGTCACCATATTAAATAAGCCTTTTAATGTAAAAGGCTTATTCTTATAAGGGCCATTAGCTCAGTTGGTTAGAGCTCCCGGCTCATAACCGGATGGTCCGGGGTTCGAGTCCCTGATGGCCCACCATCAAAAAAAGCAGATGCTTATGCATCTGCTTTTTTTTTGATGTATACAATAGTTTGTATCAATATTAAATTATATCAATGTTTTGGATAGACTGCAGCTGATTGCAATTTACACTTAGGTAATAATTAGCTGTCATATAAGAAACATAATTTTGATGTAAAGTTACGGTTATTTTTAGTTTAAAAGATTTGTAATAGTAAAATAATTTGTTTTCATAAATTAATTATGAAATCTTCATTGCTTTATACCACTAAATATGGTATAATAATATATATTTATAATGATTTAATCAGAAAGGGTCAAATAAAATGCTTACATTGGAAAACGGACGTCCTGAGGATTGCAGCGGACGCTTGGATAAAGAAATACGAGTATATGATATGCTTGATTCCGCAGGGGTAGAGTATCAGAGAATCGACCATGAGGCGGTGTATACAATGGGCGAATGTGAGGAAAGAGAAACTCTTTTAAATGCGAAAATATGTAAAAATTTATTTCTGTGCAATCGTCCCAAAACGCATTTTTATATGCTTATGATACCGGGTGACAAAAAACTTAAAATGAAGGAGTTGTCAAAGCAGCTTGGTTTGCCGCATCTATCATTTGCAGATGAAAAATATATGGAAGAATTTTTAGATATAACCCCTGGCTCGGTAAGTATAATGGGATTAATGAATGATAAGGATAACAGAGTTGAACTATTGGTTGATGAGGATGTAATAAACAGCGAATATTTAGGGTGTCATCCTTGTATTAATACAACAAGCTTAAGATTAAAAACAAAAGATGTATTTAAAAAAATTTTGCCCATTATGAGACATGATTTTAAAACCGTTAAACTTTAATTATTGTGTGGAGGATTAGAAAGTGATTAAATATAAAATAAATACAATGCCAAAATCAGAGGACAAGTTCATTTCTCTTATGGCTGAAAATGAAATTGAAAAAGTATATAATTATCATAAAAGCTTTCCTGATTATAAGGAAACACCGCTCGTAAAGCTTGAGAACATGGCAGAGTGCCTTGGAGTCGGTGCAATATATATAAAGGATGAGTCATATAGATTTGGACTAAATGCATTTAAAGTACTTGGCAGCTCCTATGCAGCAGCGAGATTCATCGGTGAAAGACTTAATAAAGATATAACGGAACTGCCGTTTAACGTACTTGTTTCTGATGAAATAAAAAATGCTTTGGGCGATATAACTTTTTATACAGCAACGGACGGAAATCATGGACGAGGTGTAGCATGGACAGCACGCTGTTTAAAGCAAAAGGCAGTTGTATATATGCCAAAGGGAACAACTCAAACAAGACTTAATAATATACTTGCCGAAGGTGCGGAGGCAGAGATTAAAGAATATAACTATGACGAATGTGTACGCCAAATAAGCAAAGTTGCTGAAAAGTCTGACAATGGTGTTATGATACAAGACACGGCATGGGAAGGCTATGAAAAAATTCCGTCATGGATTATGCAGGGTTATGGAACTATGGCGAAAGAGGCAGATATGCAGGTGAAGCTTGCGGACGGCACAGTACCTACACATATATTTATACAAGCCGGAGTGGGTTCTCTTGCGGGAGCAATTCAGGGATATTTTGCGAATATGTATCCCGAAAATCCGCCAAAGGTGGTTGTAGTCGAATCGGAAGCTGCAGCGTGTCTGTATGAAAGTGCAAAGGCAAATGACGGAAGTATAAGAACGGTTGGCGGGGATATGAAAACAATAATGGCAGGTTTGGCCTGCGGTGAACCTTGTACAATTTCATGGGATATTTTAAGAAATCATGTCGCTGCATTTTTAACGGTTGATGATGAAACAACGGCTATTGGAATGAGAATGCTTGCATCACCGTTAAAGGGAGATATGCCTGTTACATCGGGAGAATCCGGTGCGGCTGCATTTAGTGCGTTTCAGGAAATAATGCTTTGTGATTATTATTCGAAGCTGAGAAATAAGCTTGGAATCGATAAAACATCGAGAATTCTTTTCTTCTCAACCGAAGGAGACACAGATCCTAAAAGATATAAATCTATAGTATGGAATGGAAATAATAATTAATAGAGGGAGATAAAAATGGCTGAAAAAGGCAAAATATATACAGTAAGGATAACAGATATATCATCTGACGGAAACGGAGTAGGAAGTATAGACGGACAAGTAATATTTGTGCCTTTTACGGCAATAGGAGATTTAGTTGAAACAGAGGCGATAAAGGTAAAGTCAAGCTATGCTGTGGGCAGACTGATAAAAATTATAGAGCCGTCATTGGACAGAATTGAACCGAAGTGCGGTATATATGAGGAATGCGGCGGCTGTCATTTGCAGCACATAAAATATGATGAGCAAAAGAAAATTAAGAGAAATTTCATCGAGTCGGCAATGCAGAGAATAGGCGGATTTGAAGGAATAAAATGTGATGAAATGCTTAGTATGGAAGAGCCGTACCGCTATAGAAATAAATGTATATTTTCAATAGGCAGGGGAAGTAACGGTGAGCCTGTAAGCGGATTTTTTGCGAGAGGTACACATAGTATAGCTGAGAGTAATGATTGTATTGTAGGAAGTGAAATAAATACAGAAATTAATAATGCGGTTCTTGAGTATATGAAAGAATGTAATATAGAGCCGTATGATGAAAAAACGCATTCGGGACTTGTCAGACGGGTATTTATAAGGTTGGCAAAGGAAACCGGGGAGATAATGACGGTAGTGGCTGTAAACGGAAATAATATTCCAAAGAGAGAAAAGCTTATAAAGAAATTAAGAGCTGTTTCATCAGACATAGTATCGATATATATTAACATAAATAAAGAGAAAGGCAGTACCTTGTTAGGAAGAGAAAATAGGCTTATATACGGAAAGGAATATATTTCGGACAAACTGTGCGGAACGTGGTTTAAGATTTCGCCGAACAGCTTTTATCAGATTAACCCATATATGACAGAAAAACTGTACAATAAAGCACTTGAATATGCGCAAATAACGGACAATGATAAGGTTTTAGATGTATACTGCGGCATTGGTACAATATCTTTGGCAGCCGCAAAACAGGCAAAGTCGGTAACGGGAATAGAAATAGTAAAACAGGCGATTAAAGACGCTGAGGAGAACGCGGTAAGTAATGAGATAGCCAATGCAAGGTTCTATGCCGAAAGTGCTGAAAAAGCCGTTCCAAGGCTTATAAGCAGCGGATTTTCACCGGATATAGTAATAATAGACCCTCCGAGAAAGGGTAGTGATGAAAAGACTTTGAAGGCGATTATATCGGCGCAGCCGAAAAGGATTGTATATGTATCATGCAATCCGGCAACACTTGCAAGAGATGTGAAATATTTAGCCGTAAACGGCTATGAGCCGGAAAAAATATGCGGTGTGGATATGTTCCCGCATACCTGCCACGTCGAGACGGTAGTGTTGATGTCACATATATGTAGTGGTAAATAAGAGATGTGTATACAATATATTGTGTTTGCGCAGTTTTAACATAGAAAATAGCCTACTTATCATCAAGAGTTTCAGATATTAAAAGTAGGCTATTATGGCTTGAAGTTATATTATTAATTGTTGATTAGCGGAATATATGCAGTTAATCTAAAGAGGCCGTTTTTATCATTCTGAATTTTGAAATTTATAATTTCAATATCACGATAGGCTTCTTTTAAAATTAATGAAGAAAACGTACATATCGCTATATATAGCTGATGTTCAGACAGTTCAGAGTATTTAAAATAATATACTCTTCTATCACATATTGATTATCTAGGTTTGAATTAAATATATCCCTTTTTGTAAGGTGAAAATCCAAGCTATTATTATGTGATTCATTATTTACCTTTTCTGAATATTGCGTCAGCTTGTGGTATAAATTTGAAATGTGTGTAGCTTTGGGAGCGTAAATTGAAATATATATTTTTGGCATATACAAAACCTCCTTCGTTGGTTGATATATTACCTCTAAAACCTTAGTATATCAACCGTATATGAAGGAAGTTATCAATAAATTATCATATGGATATAGGAAGGTGAAGATATGAATTCGAAAATTTGGTATATCCCTGCAAAAATTGCGCAAAATAAAGACTAGAAAATAGCGTGTTTTCGAGCTTTTTTGGTAGCTACAATTTTTTAGAAAAGCTTGATTTATTATTATGGAAATATATCTATTGCAAAAATAGTCATAGGGTTTAGACTGTGAATTAGATGTCATAGGTTGTGGCACTAGGATAGATGTTATCTAGGGTGCAAACTCAATTTGAGTGAGTGATTTAGATGTT
>USPO01000179.1 GCA_900556575.1 uncultured Eubacteriales bacterium | reverse complement strand
AGCAATAGCCTGATATGTCCACAGTCTAAGCTGTCCCGGACGCGGTGTTCCTCCGAACATATCCCATCCGCACGGACCTGCCTGCTGCTCCATTACCCAGAAATTCTTGTCCTTTGCTCCGCGCATTAATTCATGTGCCATCGATGTATTCTCATATTCGCAATGATTCCATTGATTATCTATATAGTTATCCCATGCCACAACGTCCAGTGAGCTGCCGAGTTTATAGTAATCTATATCAGAAAAATGTCCCATAAAATTATGCGTTATAGGCTTATCCGAATATTTCCTTATAATATCAATCTGACTCTGCTGATAATTTACCCAAGAGTCTGACGAGAAACGGTAAAAGTCCAAATCAAGGCTCGGATTATGCGCCCATCTGTCCCCGTATGTACCCTCGCATGAGGTATATGCCGGCAGAATTACATCATCAAAGCTGTCATATTCCTGACTCCAAAATACTGTTCCGTATCTTCTGTTAAGCTCATCTATATCCTTATAGCGATTTCCGAGCCACTTTGCAAACTCACGCTTGCAGTGCGGACAATAGCAGCGTGTAGATGCATGACAGCCGAACTCATTGTCTATCTGCCACGCAATAACATTCGGATTTTTTCCGTAATGCTCGGCAAGCTTTTCAACTATAATATTGCTCTTATGCTTATAGTGAAAATTATTCGCACAGCATTCACGTCTTGAGCCGTAGCCTCTCTGTCTGCCGTACTTATCACGCTGGTATATGTCATACTTATTTACAAGCCATTTCGGCGGTGTTGCCGTAGGTGTTCCGAGAATAACCTTTATTCCGTTTTCGGCAAGAATTTCAATCGCTTCATCGAGCCACGAAAAATCAAATTCTCCCTCTGACGGCTCAAGCCTTCCCCACGAAAATTCGGCAATCCTTACAGTATTCAAATTACCCTTGTGCATCAGCTGTGCCTGTTTTCTCCATTCCGACTTATCCCAGTGTTCCGGATAGTAATCTGCACCGAACAGCATATTAATCACTCACCTTTCTTCATTTTAAAAGCTTCGTAAAGCTCCCAGTCCTTCATATGATTATCGTCGACAAGAAGAGTTAGTACCTTTCTGTCTCTCGGAGCATAAACCGCCTCACGATACCACTTGTCGTGACGTGCGTTATCTCCTCTTTCTCTCACATATCCCATCAGCTTTTCAATCATATAACCGCTGTGCTTAACATCGGCAAAGCAGTCATTGAAATAAAATCCTCTCCATACTCCATGTTCACTTCCGCGCATCAAATCATTTGCCGTATAAAATTCCTTTGCGGCATCACCAAGTGTTATAAATGCGCCAAGCTTGTCACCGGCAGCATACTTGTTATATCCGTCCGCAAAGTTAATAACGCCCTGTGTACAATGATAGTGAATACCTGCCTGAAGCATTATCGTGGTTTCAAACAATTGCTTATCGTCTTTACCGAGTGTTTCGCTTATTTCTTTGCATCGTTCATAATATTTCTTTATGTTAGAGAAATTCTTACGGCAGTACTCCGAGAACATATTAATCTGCTCATTCAGCGGATGCATACCTATAAGCCATCTGAGTCCCGGTGTTCCGTCCGCTCTTTCATTGAATATCGAATGTACAAGCAAGCGTATATTTTCCGTATAGAACTGCTCGCCTGCGTGTTCATCTTCTTCTTTTCCGTATGCAATCATTGCCTTATGATAATCTCTGTATGCCTCCGCAGCTGCCTCATTACCGTTATAATATGTATCGGTAAAATTCTTACTCTGCGTGTCATCATTTATTTCCTCACCGTACCATTTTCTTCTTACGGCAT
This sequence comes from uncultured Eubacteriales bacterium, assembly GCA_900556575.1. Classification (GTDB taxonomy): domain Bacteria; phylum Bacillota; class Clostridia; order UBA1381; family UBA1381; genus UMGS1958. Next base: position 2,647 of record USPO01000179.1, on the reverse strand, counting down.
CAAGGAAATATGTATGCGGTCTTACATTTGAACAGTTGATAATCCAGTAATCGGTCATGTTCTTTTCTACCACCGCATTAAGCTCATTATTCACAAACTCTGCCGAATTAGGCAGCATTGTAATATGATTTGCTGCCTGAAGGTCATAGAACGATACATGATAATATATACCGCCGTGCTTTATTTTGTCCTTCGGCATCGAGGATATTCTGACAACATGGTTATCACGTCTGCGTGTTACCATCTTGCCGTAACCGTTATCCGCACTTATCTTGATTATATCATCCGCAAAATCTATTAATCCCTCATCATAAAGCTCCATTATCTCGCCGTAAAGATTTGTACAGAAAACAGGATTCTTGACATACTTCTTTACCATCTGTCTTTGAAGTTCGATAACCGAGCTTATCAAAGCACCTCTCTTTTCCGGTGTATTAAATCTTCCGCTCGAATCATGACTCCAGAACGGACAGTCACCCTGACCTCTGAATCCGAGACACCATACAACCTTCATATCCTTTTGTTCTTTTATCGCATCTTCCCAAAGTTTATGGAAAAGCTTTGGAGTTTCGGCATAATTCGGTTCCATATCGGGATATTCACGAGTAAACATTTCAGCACCCAAGGGTTCTGCATGATGATGAGTAATCCACAGTCCCATATCCGATGCCGTTTGTCTGTACCTCTTTGAATTTTTGTCAGTACCCGGAATTACCATATTTCCGCCGCATCGGAGCAATGCCTCAAAAACCATCTTCCAAGGCTCAACCGGATCCCCGTCAATATTCCACTTCATGATGAGAACCTCGTCATTTACAAACCAGCCTCTGTATTTGATTATCGGCTTTACGGAATGATACTCCTTTTCCTCAACCTCGGCAAACTTCCTCTTCTCTATTTTCTGATCCATCCAGAACCAGAACGGCTTAATCCCAAGGAATTTTTCACTGATATACAAAAGACCGTATACAAAGCCAAGCTCATCCTTTGCATAAATAACTATTTTTCCGCTTACCTTAATAACAAACTCCTCATCTGCAAGCCTGTCGTCCTCTCTCAGCAGAATTTCGTTCTTCTTGTATTCCTCCGCATCAAAGCATTTTTTTATATCTCGCTCTAATATACCTATTGCATTCTTAACGGCTTTATTATCGCCGTTATATTCGATATGTGTGTTTAAGTTAATTAAAAACATAATATTTCCTCCCTGAAATTTATTTTTATTAAGGCTATTATATCATAAAAATATATAAGTTTCATTGAGATTATTGGAGAAAACATTGCGAATGTTACTTATATTATTTTTTATTTACATCAGTTTTTCAAGCTGTATCCGGTAAATATACGGACGTTTTCTTATCACCTTTATCAAACCGTACTTTTCCGCCTCTTTAACCGCATTTCTTACCGCTTTATCGCCTTTTTTCAAACGCACGCATATATCTTTAATTCCAAGCTCGCAAAATCCAAACAGCTCGTTTTTTATCAGCAATTCGCATATTTTTCTTGCCGTATCCTCCATATTAAAGTTTGCTAAGGCAGCAATATAAAATTTCAGGCGTTCCGCCATATCACAGAAATTTGAACAAAGCTCATCTATTTTTTTTTTCAGCAATTCCAAAAAATATATTACAAATCCGGTCAGCTCTCCGCAGTTGATTTTTTCATTCGTAAGTTTAAACATTTTGTAATATGACGATGTTTCCTGTTTTATCGAGTATGCCAGTCTAAAGCTTATAATTGAATTTATATTTTTGGACAAAAGATAGCTGCTCAAAAATCTGCTGAATCTGCCGTTTCCGTCATAGAACGGATGAATATATCCAATCATATAATGAATGACGGCTATACTTATAAGCGGCACATATTCCGCATTATTCTTTATCGCTATGACCTCGTTCATATACTCAATTACAGACTGTTCCGGATATACTCCCTCATGGATTATTTCTCTTCTGTTATTGCAAATATAGACTTTGTTTTTTCTGAATATTTTTCCGTCGGGTAAATCTTTTTCATTATTATATTTTACCTCTTCTGCAACAAGCTCATCATACAGTGTTCTGAAATCATTGCAGTTAGCCAAGGGAATATCATTATCCTCAAGCAGCATACCGTATTTGTTTACTATACCCGTCAATCTCGTATCCCCGGTATTTTTTTTTTCAAGTATATCGGCAATTTCTTTCCTTGTGCTTATAACTAGGCAGTCACATCTTCCCACTTTTGCTCGGCTGAAAGGCAGTTCCGCTTCCTATTATCATACGGCGGCGTGAGAACTCCCACAGCTCAGTGGACATGCACCGCTTCGGGAGCGGCGGTGGTTTCTCCCCACGGCGAGAATGGCCCTTATGTAAAGGCGGCGACTATCGGCAAGATAGTGGATATGGGCGTTACCGACGCCAACAATATGGGTGCGGCAATGGCTCCTGCGGCGGCATATGTAATCAAGACACATCTGGAGGACAGAGGGCTTGCCCCCGATGACTTTGACCTGATAATCACAGGCGATCTTGGACGTGTGGGCGGCACATTGCTTATAGAGCTGCTGGCAAAAGAGGGAATAAACATCTCTTCCAGGTACAAGGACTGCGGAACTATGATATTCGACTACGAAACCCAGGACGTTCATGCAGGCGGTTCGGGC
>USPO01000178.1 GCA_900556575.1 uncultured Eubacteriales bacterium | reverse complement strand
CTCTCATGTGCATTTCCGTGACCCCGGTCAAACCTATAAGGAAGATATTTTAACCGGTGCGGCGGCAGCCGCTCACGGCGGATTTACAACCGTAATCTGCATGGCAAATACTGTCCCTACAGTGGATAATACCGATACTTTGAATTATGTACTTGAAAAAGGAAAGTCAACCGGTATTCATGTTTTACAAACCTCATCAGTTACAAAAGGCTTAAAGGGACAGGAATTAACCGACATGGCAGAAATGGCAGCCGCAGGTGCCGCAGGTTTTACAGATGACGGAATTCCTATCATGGATACCGCTCTGCTTGCGGATGCGATGCGAACAGCCAAAAAACTCAATCTGCCTGTAAGCCTTCATGAAGAAGACCCGGCATTTATCAAGGCTCCGGGAGTAAATATGGGCAAGGTTTCGGAACAGCTTAACTACGGAGGAGCGTCACGCACCGCCGAAGAAGTGATGGTCGCACGCGACTGTATGATTGCTTTAAATACCGGTGCTGCTGTATGTATACAGCATATAAGCTCCGGAAATTCGGTCGAGCTTGTACGTCTCGCAAAAAGGCTCGGTGCGGATATTCATGCCGAAGCATCACCTCATCACTTTACATTGACTGAAGATGCCGTTTTAAAGTACGGTACACTTGCAAGAATGAATCCGCCGCTCAGAGAAGAAAGGGACAGAATACAGATAATAGAGGGGCTGAAAGACGGTACAATTGATTTAATAGCGACCGACCATGCTCCGCACAGCACAGAAGAAAAATCACGCCCTATGGATAAAGCTCCGAGCGGAATTACGGGACTTGAAACATCACTCGGACTGGGAATAAAATCGCTTGTACAGCCGGGACACATTACACTTTTAAAGCTTATGGAACTTATGAGCCGAAATCCGGCTGAATTATACCGATTAAAGCCGGTAAGTCTGAAAGAGGGAAGTACCGCGGATATTGTTATTTTTGGAGAAAACGAAGAATGGGTTGTCGACAAATTCTATTCAAAGGCAGAAAATTCACCGTTCAGGGGAATGACACTTCCGGGAAAGGTTCATTACACAATCTGCGGAGGAAAAATTGTTTATGACGGAAACACCCAAAAATAAAAATTAAAATAAAAAAATTCAAGTAAAAAACAATAGGGCAGGGAAGAGGTGTTTTTCATCTGCTCTAAAATATTTAACGGCTGCAAAGTATTTTTCCTTGCAGCCGTTCCGTTTAATTATCATTATAAATATATTTTTCTTCAAATTCCTTTATTTCTATCGGACGTGAGAAGAAAAATCCCTGTGCGTGTTCATAGCCGCAGCTTGTTAAAAATCTTATCTGCTCTTTATTTTCCACTCCCTCAAATATGATTCCTTTCTTCGCCGTTTCAATAAGACTTCCTATCTTATCGATATACGCACGGTATACCGGATCCTCATATTTATCTATAAAACTCTTATCGATTTTGACTATATCAATAGGCGCTTCAATGAGCATATTAAGTGATGAAAATCCTGTTCCGAAATCATCCATTTCCATCTTAAATCCGTTATTTTGCAATTCCTTCATACATTCAAGCATAACCTCATTATTGCTTGAAATTGAACTTTCCGTTATCTCAATTTCAACATACTTCGGGTCTACGCCATATTCCTTCGCAAGCGAAATAATATCTCTCGCAAAGTTTCCGGCATTAACATGAGCCCTCGAAAAATTAACCGAAACGGGGAGAATTTTTTGTCCGTCTTTTTCCCACCTTTTCAGCAATTCAAGAACCTGTCTTAAAATACAGAAATCAACATCGACAATCTGTCCTTCTTCTTCAAGGATAGGGATGAAGTCTACAGGATTTTTATATGTACCGTCCGGATTTCTCCATCTGCAAAGAGCCTCTGCACCTACAATCTGCATATTTGTCATAGAGAATTTCGGCTGCAAAAATGCCACTATTTCACCGTGCTCAATTGCACCTCTGATTTTTCCTATTACATTAAGCCTGTTTTTATGCTCTCTCATGAAATCACTGTCATAAATCCGGTAATTTATAGCTCTGTCACTCTTTACATCCTTCCATACCAGATTTGCATTATATACCGCATCCTCAAGGTTAAGCTTGTCCAGTTCAAGATAGCATATACCGCTCGAAATTCTTATATTGTTCAAAACCCTTGTACCAATATCTATATTTCTGAACGAAGAAGAAAAATCTATTATTTCTCTTTCTATTTCTTCCTTCGTATCTCTTACAATCAAGTACATAAAGCTGTCCGCCTCTATATGACAGCACACACCATTCTCGCCGCACATTTTCTCAAGCTTTCTAGCAAACAGCTTTAAAATATCGTCCCCGGCTCCTCTGCCGTAGTTTGAATTAAAGAACGAAAAATTATTAATATCCGAATGTACTATTGCATAGGATTTATTAGGATTATACTCTTTAAGATATTCTCTTACCTTTGCAAAGAATGCCGGCTGAACATATAAACCGGTTATAAAATCCTTGCTCAATTCCATAAGTCTTTTCTCTTCAAGCTCATCCTTAATACGCTGTTCAAAAAACACCTCTATAACCTTTGAAATTTGTATCAATGTATTTTGTCCGTTTCGGTCAAGCTTTTTATTCTTTTGCTCACTTATAAACGACACATAACCTGTCGGCTCGCCATGTTTTTTTATTAAAAAGCTGATTGATGTACCTATATTTCTATCCCTAAAAAACTTTTTATCATCTTCGGAGAAACAATCTCTTTCGGGATCATATATCTCAGATATTCCGCTGTGGTCAAAGCTCCTCATAAAACCGTCCCAGTCGTTCATATCTACATATTCTTCCTCATCCGTAATAATGCCTTTTCCTTTTTGAAATTTATTAAGTACGCGAATGAAATGCCCGTCCTCAAACTTTGCAACAATGATTATATTGAACTTATACTTCCATGCTATTCGCTGAAGCAAAAGGTCCAGCGAGCTTTCCGGCTTATGTGCATTTGCGAGCAGCGACACTGCAAAGGATACAAATCTATTATCATAATCATATATTCTTTCGTTCCGCTCATTCGGGATAATACAGGTACTGCTGTTTACAAAGAAACTACGGTATTCCTTCATTGATTCATCGTATACCGCTATACCCGTATTATTGTTTAAAGCATACTGCATAGCTGTTCCGGCATTATATATCGCTTCTTTATAGTTAATATCTTCATCTTTCATATGACATATTCCAACTATAACACCCGATGTAATACCGTTTGTTCTGCCGTAATAGCTTTTCTGCATTTCCTCATAGGTCCATTTTGCTATTCTCTCAACACGTTCCTTAGTTTCTCCGCATTCAAATACCAAAAAAGTATCTCTGCTTATACGCCCGGGAACATGCTTAATTTCCTTGTTTCTGTAAAAATGATTGATATAGGTCGCAGCATTTTCAACAACGGCATTTGTAAAAGCCGTTCCGTATTCCGAATCCATTCTTGAAATATTCTGCACACGCATAATAATACACGAATGCGGCTCTTTCTCTCCTCTTTTAATAAGACGTTCTATTTCGGCACACGCAGCCGTATAGTTATAAAATCCGGTAAGTGTATCACAGCTTCCGGAGGCTCTCTCTCTTTCATCCTTCGTAAGCATTATATCTATTCTGCCGCTTCCGCAGCTCCTTGCGAAACACGATATTGCGGTTACACTTCCGTCTTTGCATTTCATAAAATATTCGGCACACGCCATTCCGTTATTGACAGCCTCGGCTGTCAGGCTTTTTAATCCATTATTATTTATATCCCTGACAATAAGCGAACGATAAGTAAGGTGACCTTCGGCAACATCGGATACATCATATCAATTTTGTAAATCCTTCATCAATTTCAGTAATACGGCTGTCATATATCATATCAATGGTACATGTTCCGTACTGCACATTCGACTTCATATGTTTTTCTTCTCTCATTTTTACAATCACCTCCGTTCTAAGATACAATCTCTCTCCTAAATATATCTTATTTTAATATTATATCATTTTTTCATATCTTTTTCAAGATTTTTAGAAGTTTTACATGTTTTTTTGTGAGATTTGTTAAAAAAGCTTATATTATTTGGTTACTATGTATAAATTATAGTTTTATTTTTTCATTTAAACCTCAAATATAAACATAAAATTTATATTAAGCATAAAAAAAATCAAATATATTACAAATTCATATGTATTAAAAATAAATATATTTAGTTTTTTGCAATTTTTCTCTTATTACTCGGATATATATATTGAGCGGAGGTGAGTTACATGTCAGTATTAAAGGCTATTGATTTGCGCAGCATTTTTTAGGATTAATGGACTTATTTAATTGGAAGGAGGTGAGTTTATGTTTCTTGGATTACTTATTGATGCTGTTTTGGATGTGCTTTTAGATGATTAATTCGATTGAGAAAAAAATGTTACTTTTTAAAAATATTTTTCCGTTTTTGCAATTTTTCTCT
>USPO01000177.1 GCA_900556575.1 uncultured Eubacteriales bacterium | reverse complement strand
AGCATTTTTATAAGACAAGACCGGATATAAAGGCGGTTCTGCATGCACATCCGCCGGCTTTGGTTGCATTTTCAATTGTAAGAAAGCTTCCGAGTACCAGTCTTATTCCAAATGTAAAGTTCTCGTGCGGCGAAATAGGAATGGCTAAGTACGGACTTCCGGGCAGCCAGGATCTTGGCAACAAAATTAGTGAGGAATTTGAAAAAGGCTTTAACACTGTAATACTTGAAAATCACGGTGTTGTTATTGGTGCAAAATCGATGTTTGATGCGTTCAAATCATTTGAAACACTTGATTTCTCGGCAAGACTTGAAATTGATGCAAATAATTTCGGTACTCCGCATACACTTACTCCGGAACAGATTGATTGGTACAAGTCAAGACAGTACATTACAATGGACGAATTTGTTGCGAATAAAATCACAAGTGAGGAAAAGCAGGCAAGAGCCGAGATGTGCAAGTTTATAAAGCGTGCGTATAATCAGCAGCTTGTAACAAGTACACAGGGTACGTTCTCACAGAGAATTGACAGCGACAGCTTTATTATTACTCCGTCAGGTTCAGACAGAAAGTACATAGAGCCGGAGGATATTGTAAAGATTAACGGAAATTATAAGGAGATGGGCAAGATTCCATCAAGAAGTGTTGAACTTCACCGTGAAATCTATAAGCAGCAGCCGCATGTAAATTCAATTATAATTGCTCACCCGCCATGCCTTATGTCATTTGCGGTAACGGATGAACCGCTCGATTCAAGAACTATTCCGGAAAGCTATATTTTAATGAGAAATATTCCAAAGCTTGAATTCGGTGACAACTATTTGAAGCCAAAAGAAACAGCGGCGGTATTCAGGCAAAATACTCCTATCGGAATTATCAAGAATGACTGCGTAATAGTAACCGGCGACAGCTTGTTAAATGCATTTGACCGTCTTGAGGTTGCTGAGTATAGCGCAAGAGCAATTATTGCAGCAAAGGGACTTGGCGATGTGGTAGCTATTAACGATGATGAGATAGATGAAATTATAGAGGCATTCCACTTAGTTAAGTGATATACTGTAAAATAAATTGCAGTGTAAAGGCTTAGGAAAGATGCCGGCTGCATCTTGTCTGCGTTTTAAAGAATAAATATACATTTATATTAACAAGGAGATGTTTCCAATGAATAAGAAACTTATTGCATCAGCAGCTGTTATTGCAGCAGCTGCAAGTATGAGTGCGGCTAATGCACAGGATATTACGGTGACAATTGATGGTACAAATGTTGCGTTTGATCAGCCGCCGATTATTGACAGTGACAGAACTCTTGTTCCTATGAGAGCTATTTTTGAAGCACTCGGTGCTGATGTTCAGTGGGACGGAGAGAACAGAACCGTTACATCTGTAAAGGGTGAAACTACAATTAAGCTTACAATAGATTCACCGGATATGTATGTTGGTGAAAATAAGATTACGCTTGATGTTCCGGCTAAAATTGTTAATGACAGAACTCTTGTTCCGGTAAGAGCGATAAGTGAGGCGATGTCATGCAAGGTTGAATGGGACGGTGAAAAGCAGCAGGTAGTTATTACAACTGAAACAGTCCCGGAGGCAACAGAAGTGCCTGAAACAACAGCAGAACCTGAAGCAACAGAAACACCTGAGGTAACAGCGGTACCGGCAGCAGACGCTGAGGAAATGGCACCTGAAGATGGTGTTAATACATACGTTCACTCACTTGTTGCAGGTGAGATAAACCCGTCAACGGGTGAGGTTGATTCATCACAGACAGAAAAAAGCACAACAAACTTTGTTCCGGTAAATGGCGGTAAGACATATTATGCAGCGGTATATCATCCGAATGCGCTTTCGTATTCTAACATATGTAAGGGATATGCTTTCTATGATAAAGATAAGAAGTATATTTCGGGAGATGCCGGAGATATGTCGGCACTTGTGAAAGCTCCGGATAATGCGGCATATATCAGATATACAATAGAACTTCCTGTAACAAGCAGAAATACATTGTATGTAAACTTTATGGAAACATCGGTTATTCCGACGGATTTTGCAAAGAGTGAGTCGATTACCAAAAATGCAAAGACAGATAAGCTTAATGACAAGAGTATTTACATGATAGTTGACGGAAGTGTAAGAAGCAGTGACCCTTGGCTTACTATGCTTGATGAACAGGCAAATGCAAAACAGCTTTATATTAAGTCAGAGGATGGTCTCCGTTATACAGGCTCAACAGGTGTTGCACTTGCGGCAGATTCATATATTGCAGGACTTCCAAAGAGTGGTTATGATGCTTTAATAGTATATGCAGGTTCATACGATTGGATGCAGAATATGAAGACAGATGATTTTGAAAAGGCTGTTACAAAATTTGTAGAGTCGGCTAAAAAACAGGTTTCTGGTGCGGAAATTTATCTTGCAACAATTCCTACCGGAAAAAATGGTTCGTTTGCTGACGGAGTTACAAATGCAAACGGAGCATCAAATGCGGATTATTCGGCTATTATAAAGAAAGTTGCTGAGGCAGAAAAGGTTAGTGTGATAGATATTGCGTCACTTTGGAATAAGGGTGAGGAAGAGAAATATCTTCAGGCTACCGATGGCGGTCTCTTTATGTTCGCAAATGAGGCAGGCAGTGAAAAAATCACCAATGCTGTTATTGATGCTTTAACAAAGTAAAATTGTACAATAAAAGGGCGGTATTTTGTAATGCTGCCCTTATTTTCATATTTGTGCATGAATATTCATTTTAGATAAAAATACTATACTATCGGCATTTTTGAGGAGTTTTAGCAAGAAAAAGTGTTACTTGTCAAAATAAACAAAAACAAATGTTGTCAAAATGAAAAAATTATCGAAAAAAATTGAAATAAATTTGTAAACAACACTTGACATTTGGGATAAAATATGATAGAATATTTTTGCGTGTTATGAGAAAACACGCTATATATTTGACGGAGGGAATTCTGATGATAAGCGAGTCTGATAAATCAAGAATGATGGTCGGTTACAAACAGACCTTAAAAGCTATTAATGAAGGCAAAGCGGAAAGAGTTTATCTCGCAGAGGAATGCGATGATAAAATCAGATTATCCGTCGAAGCCGCAGCAGATCAAATGAATACACAGCTCATGTACGTTAAAACGATGCGGGAATTGGGCAATATGTGTGGTATTGAAGTTGGTGCAAGCTGCGCAGTTATTTTAAAATAAGCTTATTCCACGCATAGGGCGTGTAATAATAGATAAAAATTTTAATGAAAAGGAGTGTAACACGGTATGCCTACATTTAACCAGTTGGTTAAGAACGGTAGAAAGTCATCTACAAAGAAATCAACAGCTCCGGCTCTTCAGAAGAGTCTTAACTCTTTAAAGAAGAAGATGAGCGACAAGAGCTCGCCGCAGAAGAGAGGCGTTTGCACAGCTGTAAGAACAGCTACACCGAAGAAGCCGAACTCAGCTTTAAGAAAGATTGCCAGAGTTAGACTTACAAACGGAATCGAAGTAACAGCTTATATTCCGGGTATCGGCCACAACTTACAGGAGCACAGCGTTGTTCTTATCAGAGGCGGAAGAGTTCGTGATTTACCGGGTACAAGATACCATATCATCAGAGGTACTCTTGATGCTCAGGGTGTAAATGGACGTCTCCAGTCAAGAAGTAAGTACGGTGCTAAGAAGCCGAAGGCAGCTAAGAAATAATTAGTCTGTCGTTTTTAGAAAACTAAAAAGCGTTTATCACAAGTGCATATCGGTTATATTTTATTACTATATATTCGTATACGCGCTGACGGAATTTTGGAAAAATAAATTCAGAGTACCTGTGATATTCATGAGCGTGAATGCAATGTATGTATTCACACATACTATGAAGGAGGGAAGTAAAGTGCCTAGAAAGGGTTTTATCGCAAAGAGAGAAATTTTACCTGATCCGATTTACAATAGTGTTGTAGTAACAAAGCTTATCAACAACATCATGTTAGACGGTAAGAAGGGTGTAGCACAGAAGATCGTTTATGATGCATTTGAAATCGTAAAGGAAAAGACCGGCAAGGACGCATTAGAGGCTTTCACAGAGGCTATGGACAATATCATGCCTGTATTAGAGGTTAAGGCTCGTCGTGTCGGCGGTGCAACATATCAGGTACCGATGGAGGTTCGTCCGGAGAGACGCCAGACATTGGGTTTAAGATGGTTAACTCGTTACTCAAGAGAGAGAAATGAGAGAACAATGAAGGAGAGACTCGCTAACGAGCTTATCGATGCTATTAACGGTACAGGCGGCTCAGTTAAGAAGCGCGAGGATACTCACAAGATGGCAGAGGCAAACAAGGCTTTTGCTCATTACAGATGGTAATTTCCGCATATTGGTTATAAAGCGGTTTATAGAAAAGTAATCCTTATTGAAAGGAGGAAACATATTCATGGCAAAGAGAGAATATTCACTTGAAAATACAAGAAATATCGGTATCATGGCTCATATCGATGCCGG
>USPO01000176.1 GCA_900556575.1 uncultured Eubacteriales bacterium | reverse complement strand
ATCGGTATCTGGCAAGAAGGCGACGAGTTCACGTTCACCGACAAGGACGGCAAGGAGGTGGCCCACCAGACCGGAGCCACGCCCGGAGCCGCCAAACTGGAGGATGTCGACGGCAACGGCGTCATCGACTCCAAAGACCGCAGCAATATCCGACTGTGAAATTCCCGATGAGCTTTCACCGCTGATAGTTACCACCAAGGACATTGACCTTGTTATCGAAAGAATGTCAAAAGCGGTTGCAAGCGGAATTAATCTTGCATTTCACCGAAAACTGACTCTTGATGAAATAGAAGAAATTATGATTTAACACATCAAAACCACAATTTTATCTTGACATTTTTAAGTATATGAGGTAAAATTATATTATGGATTTACTAAATCCTTAAATGCGAATTTTGAAAGGAGATAATGAATATATTATGCTCGAAACAATAAATATAAACAGCAATATAAGGCTTAAATATATTCCGATTACTAAGCTTAAAACAACAGTCCTCGGAGTATATATTCATCACAGCCTTAACGAAAAAGACGCTTCGATGAACGCACTTCTTCCGTATGTTCTGAAGCGTTCTTCAAAGCTTTGCCCTACAATGGAGGATTTCTCAAAATATCTCGAAAACCTCTACGGTGCATCACTCGGTACAGCCGTTTTAAAACGCGGTGATGACCAGGTTTTATATTTTGATGCGGAAACAATCTCGGATAAATACACTCCGGACAATGAACCTCTTTTGGCTAAGCTTACGGAGCTTATGCTTTCTGTACTTTTTGAGCCGGCAGACGGCTGTTTCAATGATGAAATTGTTGCACAGGAAAAGAACAATGCAATTAACAGAATTAATGCCCTTGTAAACGATAAGCGTACCTATGCATCCATCCGCTGTCAGGAGGAGATGTGCAAGGGTGAAAATTTTGCTATTTCAAGACTCGGTACAATTGACGGAATTAATGAAATTACTCCGCAGTCACTCTATGATTACTACAAGAGCATTATTACGTCCTCGGTTATTGATTTTTATGTATGCGGTGATGCCGATATTACCTCCGCTGCAGATAAAATTCGTGAATACACGTCAAAGCTCAGCTTCACAGAGGCATCTGTTCCGAAAACTTCTGTCTTAACGGGTTCGTCTGAGGTAAAGAATGTTACCGACCGCATGGAAGTTACACAGGGAAAGCTTGCAATAGGCTTTAAAACCAATATTACTCCGGAAAGTGACGAATATCCGGCACTTGTCGTATTCAACAGTGTATTCGGTGCGGGCGCTCATTCAAAGCTTTTTAATAACGTTCGTGAAAAGTTAAGCCTTGCATACTATGCTTCATCACAGCTTGAACGCTATAAGGGTCTGCTTGTAATCAATGCCGGAATTGAATTTAAAAATTTCCAAAAGGCATATGATGAGTCACTTGTGCAGCTTGAAGAAATTAAAAAGGGAAATATTTCGGATCTCGAATTTGAGTCAAGCATTAAAGCAATTACGAACAGCTATCAATCCACATTTGACGATCAGAGAGCATTGGCAACTTTCTTCCTGAGCGAATCGATTGTCGGAACAAACGAAACAATTCCGCAAAAGCTCGAAAAAATAAATAAGGTTACTAAGGAAGATGTTGCAGAGATTGCAAAGAAATTAGAACTCAATACAGTATATTTTCTTACAGGAAAGGAGGAAGCATAATGCAGCTTAACGTCAGAACAAGCGAAATTACAGGTGAATCGGTTTATTACGGAACTCATTCATCGGGACTCGGAATTTATATTATTCCGAAAAAGGACTATACACAAAATTATGCTATCTTCGGTACACGCTACGGCTCGGTTGACTCAAAGTTTGTAGTACCGGGCGAAACGGAATTAACGGAAGTTCCGGACGGAATAGCACATTACCTTGAACATAAAATGTTCGACCAGCCGGACGGTTCCAATGTATTTGACAAATTTTCAAAATACGGTGCAAACGCAAATGCATTTACTTCCTTTAATATGACGGCATATTTATTCAACGCAACATCTCATGTTGAAGAAAACCTTGCAACGCTCCTTGACTATGTACAGTCACCGTATTATACCCCAGAAACCGTACAAAAGGAACAGGGAATTATAGGTCAGGAAATCAATATGTATGATGATAACGGCGGCTGGAAGGTATTCTTTAACTTCCTCGGCTGTCTGTATCAAAATCATCCCGTTAAAAAGGAAATTGCAGGTACGATTGAATCAATCAGCCACATCACTGCCGATTATCTCTATAAATGCTACAATACTTTCTATAATCTTTCCAATATGTCTATTGTAGTGGTCGGAGATGTTGAACCGGATAAGATTTTGAAGGTAATCGAGGACGGTATAAAGAAAAACGAACCGTTCACGGAAGAAATTAAAAAGGTATATCCGAATGAGCCTGATGAAATCGCAAAACCGTATGCGGAACAAAAGTTAAGCGTTTCAATGCCGATGTTCATGATGGGATTTAAGGATACCGACAACGGTTACAAAGGAAAGAAACTTTTAAAGAAGTATATCGAGATGAATATTCTTCTTCAAATGCTTTTCGGCAAAAGCTCAAAGCTTTACAATCGTTTATACGAGGACGGACTCATAACTCCGTCATTCTCACCCGATTACACAATGCAGCCGGATTATGCTTATTCTTCAATTGACGGCGAGTCAAAAGACCCTAAAAAGGTGTATGAGGAAATTCTGAATGAAGTCGACAATGCCCATAAAAACGGCTTGAATGAAGACGATTTCAATCGAATTAAAAAGGTAATCTGGGGAAGATACATTAAGACAATGAACGATGTGGAAGATTACGCAGTAACATATATGCAAATGCTTTTCTCCGGTATAGATTATCTCGATTATTACGAAGTATACAAGAGTATTACATTTGAGGATATAAAGGCAAGATTCAAGCAGCACTTCGTGCGTGAACGTGCCGCACTGTCAATTGTATGGCCGGTGTGATATAAGTGTTTAAAATAATATAATAATAAACATGAGGGTGCAGCAAAACTCAATGAACTTGCTGCACTCTCTTTTCGCATATAAAAAGAAAATGCGGCAAAACACATATCTTGCCGCACTTTCTTTTTTATTTATTTAATAACGTCTATAAATCTCATAAATGCTGCCTGACCGTTCCCATCACGCTTGTATACTCCGGCATCTTCAAGAACCTGTGCAAATACCGCTCCTACCTCTTCACGAATAATAGCCTCGGCATTATCCTTATTAAATTCCGGATGTCTTGCAAGTACATTTTTTGCCCATACCGCATGGCTTGCAATTGATTCTATTTCAGCAATATTCTTACCCTCAAGCATTGCTTTTTCCAAGTCCTTAAGCTCTACCGCAAGTCTTGCCGGAAGAACCGCCAAGCCCATTACCTCAATCAAGCCGATGTTTTCTTTCTTGATATGGTGAAGTTCCGGTCTCGGATGGAACAATCCGAGCGGTCTGTCCTCTGTTGTCCTATTATTTCTCAAAACGAGGTCACATTCAATTTTTCCGTTCTTCATTCTTGCAATCGGTGTAATTGTGTTATGCGGTGTGCCTTCGGTTTCGGCATATATTTCAGCTGCCGGATCAGAATACTTTCTCCACTCATTTAAAATCATGGTTGCTGCCGCGGCAATTTCTTTTCGGTCATCGCCGGTCAAACGTATAACCGACATAGGCCACTTTACCGTTCCCGCCTTTACGGTCGGGAATTTGCTTAATTCAAAGGTTCTTTCTATCGGAGCTGTTTCCATAGCAAATGTATAATGTCCGCCCTGGAAATGCTCATGACTCAAAATCGAACCGCCCACAATCGGTAAATCGGCATTTGAACCTAAGAAATAGTGCGGGAAAAGCTCGACAAAATCAAAAAGCTTTTCAAATACTGCCGCATCTATTTTCATAGGACAGTGAACCTGATTAAGTACGATACAATGCTCATTGTAGTAACCGTAAGGTGAGTACTGCAATGCCCATTTTCCGCCGTATATATCTATATCAACCGGACGGATATTCTGTCTTGCCGGATGATTTGCGTGTCCCGGAAAGCCTACATTCTCCATGCAAAGCTGACAAGCCGGATATGCTGTCTGCGGAGCGGCTTTTGCTGCGGCTATATCTCTCGGATCTTTTTCCGGCTTTGAACGGTTAATTGTAATATCCAATACACCGTACTCGCTCTCATACTTCCATCTTATATCTCTCTTCATTCTTGCGGCACGGACATAGTTCGTATCCTTGCTGAACTTATAGTACCAGTCTGTCGCCTCCTGAGGACTCTTTGCATACTTTTCATTGAACTTTGCATTAATCTCATGAGGCATAGCAGTCAATACTCCCATAAGCTTTGTATCAAAACGGTCACGAACCGAAATAGTATCCTCTATTATTCCCTTTTCGCAGGCATATGAAATAAGCTCGTCAAGGATTTCTTCAAGCTCTCTTTCAGGTACTGTCTCAGGCTCGTTCCAATCCGTAACCC
>USPO01000175.1 GCA_900556575.1 uncultured Eubacteriales bacterium | reverse complement strand
GTTACGGACAACTACTGGACACGCTATGTACAGCAGGAATTTGGCGACAAGCACAATATCAAAATGACTTTTGTTTCAATACCGAGAAAGGAAGAAAACACGACTTTCAATCAGCTTTTAGCCGGAAAGGTTGAAAATCAGCCGGATATTATCTTCAACTATGACTATCCGACAATCGTTTCATTTGCCGACCAGGGTGCATTCCAGACTCTCGATGAAGATATGATTAAAAAGTATGCACCTACATATTATGAAAAGACAAAAGACCTTGAAGAATACACAAAAGTTGACGGAGAGCGTCTTTTCCTTGCTGCAACACGTCCGAAAGCATACAACTTTGTAACGCTCGTTCGAAAAGACTGGCTCGACAAGTGCGGACTTTCTGTTCCGAAAACCGATGATGAATACTTGAATATGCTCCGAGAGTTTAAAGAGAAGAAGCTCGGCGGAGAGAATACAATTCCTTTAACATCATCATTAAAGAATGCTTACTACGGCAACTATGCATTCAGACCTTATCCTATGCCGGAAGAAGAGAACGCACTCTATTCGGATATTACAGTCTGCGCATTGACATATGAACCGACAAAAGAGCAGTTAAAGTACGACAACGCACTTTACAATGAGGGACTTATAAGTCCGGAATGGTATCTCGATACAGACGGTTCAAAGGCTCAGGAGGCATTTATTTCGGGTAAAGCCGGTGTATTTGCAACATACCTCACCAAAAATCCGGATGTAATAGGCAATCTCAAGAAAAATGTTCCGGATGCAGATGTGGCAATACTTACAGCTCACCCGATGGAAGGCAAGGTTCCGGCTGGACGAGAGGATAACCCATTCGGCATGATGTCCGGAATTAACGTAAACTGTGCACATCCGGAAGCTGTATTAATGTATTTCGAGTGGTTAAGTCAGCCGGATAACCTCTACACAATGCAGAATGGTGTTGAAGGTGTCACATACAACAAGGTTGATGATGTTCCGGTACTCGTTGACGGATACACAGGCGAGGAAAGATTAAACTACAATTCAAACAAGGATATGTGGTGTCTTGTAACAGAGGGAAAAGACCTCGGAACAGACGAATTAAACCTCAAGGCACAGGAAAAGACCTATGCACCGGAGGGTTATGAATCACTCATAAAAGATTCATATGATGATTACCAGAAGAACAAGGAATATATGTACACAGACTATATATTTAACAAACCGATTTCCTCATTATCAACACTCGGCGAAAGCTTAAAGAGCAAGTGGCAGGTAATACAGGTTGACCTTATCAACTGCAAGCCTGAAGAGTTTGACGCTAAGTATGAGGCAGCGTGCAAGGATTATCTTGATGCCGGCTATCAGCAGGTACTTGATGAAAAGAAGCAGGTTTATTCGGAAATGAAGAAATAAACATAAAGGGAGAGAGATGCAAATCAGTTTTGCACCTCTCTCCCTTTTAATCTGTTATATCATTTTATCTTGCCCAATTATAAAACTTTTCAAGATTTTCTCTGCTGCCCGACACAAACAATATATCATTCTTTCTGAAAACATAATCGGGCTTAACCATTTCCATTACCGTTCCGCTGTTTTCTACCGCTATTATATTCAGGTTAAATCTCGCACGAATATTAAGTTCAATAACCGTTTTTCCTACCGCTTGTTCCGGCACAAGTGTTTTTGAAATATTTATCTTTTCGCTAAGCTGCATATAATCGAGAACCCTCGAAATTTCAAGCCTGTTTGCAAGTCTTATTGCCATGTCACGTTCGGGATATACCACTTCCGCACCAAGCATTTCAAGTATTTCTCCATGCTCTGCACCCGATGCCTTTGCAATTATCCTCGGAATATGCATATTCGACAGATGCAGTGTTGTAAGAATAGATGTATCTATCTTTTCGGCAATGCACACAACCGCAACATCGCAATTCTGTATGCCTGTTTCGAGCAAGCTTTCCTTGTCAAGATTCTTCACTATATATGCATTTTCGGTCAGCTCACGCATATCACGAATTTTTTCTTCATCTCTGTCAATAACCAGAATTTCTGCTCCCGATGATGCAAGTTCGGTTGCCAATGCCCTTCCGAAACGTCCCACACCTATAATTCCATAGGTAGTTTTTGACTTCTTTTCTTTTTTATCAAATCCAAACATATTATCCCTCATTCCTCCGCCGATATTATATCAGCCTATCGGCAGATTTCCCTCTGCAAGCTCGACTCTTTCTCCCTTGCTGAAATACCACAGTGCAGCGATTGTGAGAGGTCCGAGTCTGCCTATATACATCATAATTACAGTTACTATTTTTGCTCCTATTCCCAAACCGGAGGTTATTCCCGTTGTGAGTCCGACCGTTGCCGCCGCACTTACCATTTCAAAAAGCACGTCCTTAAGTTCAAGCTGCGGCTCCATGATTAAAATCAAAAATGTACTTACCATAATAGCCGTTACCGCCATAATCGATACTACAGCTGCCTTTTTGAAAGCTTCACGGGGAATGGCATACTTAAATGCCTTTTCATTTTTATTTGCAGCCGCCGCAGCAACACCTTTTACAAGCACAAATATTGTACCCGTTTTAACTCCGCCGCCGGTTGAACCGGATGATGCACCTATAAACATAAGCACCATCATAACCATCAATCCCGCCGACGTAAAATTTCCGAAAGAATACGTTGAAAATCCCGCCGTCCTTGCGGTTACACTCGCAAACAACGCACCGAGCCAAGGTATTCCCTCCGTAAATTTCATCAAAACCGTACCGCCCGCAATAAGAATAATACTCATTGTCAGCGCGACCTTTGAATGTAATGAATATCGTTTAAAATCAAGCTTTTTTGTCCGCATTTCCCTTATAACAAGAAATCCTATACTTCCGAAAAATATCAGCATACAAGTTACAATATTAAGCCATACATTGCTTTTATAGTGCGAAAGGCTCTGACCACCACCGAGAATATCAAATCCGGCATTATTAAATGCCGAAATTGCATGGAATATACTTATCCACGCCGCTCTGCCTGCCGAATAATCTCTTGAAAAGGTAAAAAAGCTTAAAACTGTTCCCAGCAGCTCTATTGCAAGCGTTGTTTTAAATACTTCCTTCAGAAATTCCACAATACCGTTTCCGGAATTTAAATTCATTGCCTCTCTTATAATATTTCTGCCCTTTAAATTCACACGTCTGCCCAAAGCGACAATCACTCCGGCTCCGATAGATGTAACTCCAAGTCCGCCTATCTGAATAAGCATAATTATAATAAGCTGTCCTACCGCCGTAAATGTATCTCCCACATCAACGGTTGCCAAACCCGTTACACATACCGCACTCGCCGCAGTATACAAGGCATCTATAAATTTTACTGATTGACCGGTCTTTATACTGAACGGCATTGTGAGT
Organism: uncultured Eubacteriales bacterium; assembly: GCA_900556575.1. Classification (GTDB taxonomy): domain Bacteria; phylum Bacillota; class Clostridia; order UBA1381; family UBA1381; genus UMGS1958. The sequence goes on along the minus strand of USPO01000175.1, from coordinate 1,111 downwards.
AGCACTGAACCGATAAAAATAAGCGCCATAAATCCAAGTGCTATTATTCGTCCGGACGAAAGCTTTGATAATTTTTTTATCATTCGCCTGTTTCCTCCTCCATAATTGTACAAAGGCAGCAAAATAGGTTTGACCGCCTGTATATATTATACCGCTTAGTAAGCATTTAGTCAACTAATTATTAGTATTACCTCAAAACGAAAACAACTGTATAAAAATAAACATACCGCAAACAGAGATTTCAATCTGCCGCAAGTTCAGTTTTCTGTTGCCCAAACAGCATTGCTCTAATTTAAACGTTAAACAGGGGCATTGCTTTTTTGCAACACCACTGTTTTTATATTATTTTGTCATCGGTAGTTCCGAACCCCAGTATCTTGTCCAGTTATACAGTCTTTTAGGCTGTTTCATTACACCCGAATTTGCCGCCTTCGATAAATCCGTTTCTTCCGACGAATATATAACAATGCTGTCATCATTATACAATACAACCTTTGAAATTCCGTCACCGTTAAGGTCACCGTACATTGCATGACCTTCAAACGGAAATTCAACTATACAATTCATGTTTCCGTCAAATATACCGCTCTTTTCCTCCTCACCGCGTCTGTAAGCAAGAATGTAATCCTGCTTGCTTCCCCTTACAAAATTATGAAGCGTGGTAACGATTGATGACCAGCCGATTGACTTTCTGTTTTCCTTATAAAGTGACTTCGCATTGCAGTCAAAGATAAATACTCCGTCCTTGCCGTCCGTACCCTCTCTTACAATTCTGTCAAGTCCGGCAATCTGAAGTCCGTCTACATCAGTAAAGAATTTACCCGGTGCAATATTCTGTGATTCAACCGTATCCGTAAATCTCCAAAGAAGCTTACCGTCGGGAGTATATGCCGTTGTATCTGCACCGCCGACAAGTATTACCGGCTTGCCGTTTTCATACAAATCTGCTACCCAAATACAGTCCGCATGGTCCTCCATGTCAATTCTCCACATAGGCTCTCCGTCCGCAGTCAATACGGTATATCCCGCAATCACCTCGTCACGTCCGTCATTGTTTAAATCATATACCCAAGGATAGTGACCCACATCACCCTTGAATGTCCACATAACA
>USPO01000174.1 GCA_900556575.1 uncultured Eubacteriales bacterium | reverse complement strand
GTTATGACCTGTTGCCAATCTCGCTGACAACGAATATTATTATACCATAATTTCATAAAAAGTCAAGGCTTTTTGTCGAAAAATAGAATACAAATACACAGCTGTTTTTGGAAATATAATTGGTTATTTTGTTTAAAGAGGGTGTTTGAGGGGGATTTCCCCCTCAAATTTAATATCTAATTTTCTCACAGTCACTAATTATATATTCAGGTCCATTGCCGTCAAATTGCTTCATATTTTCGAATGATACATCACTGCAGTACTGAAGTGATACTTTCTTCATAACATTAAGTTCATCACCCACGATTATATTTTTAAATAGAACATTTTTTATATAATTATCCTTATTATCAAAGCCCTTTAACTGAATCGGCGTTTCAACAGATTCCGCACCGTTATAATAGCTATATCCCGGAACATTAATATTTTCAAAGCTCATATTAGAAAAATACGGCATTTCATCCGCACCCTGCCCATCATCATTATAGCTTACAGAATGCATCAAAATCTGATCAAAGCTACTGTCCTTAACATATATGTTTCTTATATATCCGCCTCTCTTTTTTGTCGCCTTCATCTCTAATCCGTATCTTGTATTTTTTATATTGCAATTATTTATATAAACATTTTCAATACCGCCCGACATTTCGCTTCCTATCGCAAGTCCCAATCCGCCTGAAGATTCACAATTGAAAATCCTTATATTTTTTGACGGCTTATTTATTTTATTACCCTCCGGATTTTTTCCCGACTTAATCGCTATGCAGTCATCGCCCGTATTAAACACTGCACCGAACAGCATAAGGTTTGTTGATGAATCCGGATCCCATCCGTCTCCGTTTCTTACCCTTGTACCGCTTTTTGAATCAATGGTCGTATTGTATGTTGAAATTCTATCAGAATATATCATATGTACAGTCCAACACGGAGGATTTTCTATCCTTATACCGGATAAATTCACATTCTGACAATTATTAAAGCTAATCAGCCGTCCCCTTGAGCGTTCTCCTGATGCATTTGTCATCGCTGTACCGAGTGCCTGACCGCCTCCCGATATTGTTCCTTTTCCGCATATCGAAATATTGCGGCAGTTATATCCTCCTTTGTTATCAAGCTTTCCGGCATTTATAAGACTTGCGTAGCTTTTAAGCTCCCAGCCCTCAAAACGGCTGTCTATCATTTCACCGTTTACAAGATAATCCTTTACATCTCCGCTGCCCTTAAGTATTGCACCCTCTTCAAGATACAATGTCATATCACTGTGTAAAAACAATGCACCGGTAACATATTTTCCCGCCGGAATTTTTACTGTTCCATTTTTCGGGCAGTCATTAATCGCCGCCTGAATTGCCGTTCTGTTTTCCTCTGCGGTATTAGAGGTATCTGCACCGTATTTTTCTATATCAATAGTTTCACCCTTGATTCCGGTCTTAAATGTAACCGTTCCGAGACTTTCACTGCCTTTTTTCACTTCAAAGCTGTATACAGTTTCACTTTTAAGATTTTCCGCCGCATAGTACAGCTTATCGGAGCTTCCTATTTTTTCATCACCACTGTAAATATCATATATCTCATCATTTTCTCCGGCGGGTCTATCCCATACAATTACCGCACTGTCATATGTGACACTTCCCGGTGCAACCGAAAGAGATGTATCTACATCCTCATAAATATACCTCGGCTCTATATACGGCTTCATCCCCTTCCATGCATACAGCTTTATTACAGACAGCGGTGAGTTTCTTTTATATGCAATCTCAATCGTACCGCTTTCCGTTATATTTTTCTCAACTGTATTTAAGCCAATCAATTTTCCGCTTTCACTGTATTCCGCAGCATAAAAATCAACCTTTTCATTTACATCCGCAGCAAGCACATTCACAGGAATTTTTATTATTTCACCGTCATATTCTTCTTTATCAAACTTCAGAACAGGTAAGTCGGCAAAGGTTATATTCTTAATTTCCGCATATATTTTACCGTTACTTTCCGCTGTAAATCTATATGCTCCCTCTGCGTCATTTACTTCATTAACCAAAGCGGACCATTCGGTTTTTCCGGTTAAATCCTGTGTTTCAGACCATACCTCTTCATTATTTTTATTTAACAGCTTAAACGTAGTTTCGCCCATTTTATAACACGTTCCGCTTAATCTGTTTTTTCTACCCACATACAGCTGCATACCGTCCAAATAATCATCGTCCAAATTTAATACAGGTGGATTTTCTTTGATTTCCGCATATATCTTTATTTCCGATAATGCATTTTCAACATTAAAATATTTAATTCTAAGGTATCTGTACCCTACCGTTTTTGCGTATTCATCTGCATTAAGCACTTCTCTTTGCACAGTATTACTTCCGTACTGCCCGGGTGTTGATTTAAGAATAACAGTTGAACCCGTTCCGGTACTGTTTGATAAATCATCTAAGCTGTCAGAACCATGAACTCTAAATGTAGCCTTCTCATTTGCCCCTATTTTAGAATATGCTATGATTTCAGATAGCAAAAACCTATTTCCTTCTCCCGCATCCAAAATCAAATCATCATCATTTTCATAAGTCAGTACGGCAGAATTATCAACAGTATTTGTATTTACCGTTCCATCAAATAATATTTCTGATTTCTTGCTGCTTGTTCCCGATATTTCTCCGTCAAAATCGTGTATTGCATTTACATCAAGCAAGCCCTGCTCCGAGTCAAGTTTTAACGAAACATTTTCTTCATTTATTGCCTTTGCCGGCATTTTAAAGCTTACAGTATTTATACCCTGAGTATTTGCCGCAAGAACAGTCGTTCCGTTAATATCAAGTGTTCCAAGCGTATATCCGATGTCCGTAACAACCTCCGCTGTTACATCTTCATTATATTTCGCTTCCTTTTTGTCAAATACAACTCTTCCATGCTCTGCCCTTACCTCTGATAACGTATATTCCGCATCATAATCCTTTTCTTCAAACTCAGACCTATATCCAAACTTTTCAATAATCGACGGTGAATTAAAATAGCTGTACGGTACAAGTGCATAGACCTTATCCGCCTCTATTTCAATATTTTGTGAAACGGCTGTTAAATCCGTCTTTGAAGTAGTTTCCGCCGCCTTTATCATATTTCCGTCCTTAACCAATTCACCGAGTGACACTAAGTCTACCGTATCTACTGATGATGCATTTAAAGGAATTGCATATATACGGCACACGCTTCCGTTAGGATTTGCAAATACCGCAGATATGTCAAGTGTTCCGCTGTATTTAGGCATAAATAATATGTATCTGTTATTTTGATTTATCTTTGAATACTGACTCCCGCTGTCGGAAAATCCTGTACCTATAAAGCTTATACCGTTCTCATCTATTGTATCCCCTGCCTCCGTATTAATTTGGAACAAAATATCGGCATAATCATCAGAGTAAAGATATTTGCCTTCCGCCGACTCGCCTTCAGTCCCTTCAATACTCCAATACACGCCCTCATCCGTTTTATCCTGAGCTACCAGAACCTGTGCATTACTATTTTTTGAGGTATTGACCTTTGTATCATATTCTGCACTAATCATTTCTGCAGCAAATCCGCTGCTGCACGATAATGCAATTGATGCAGCCGCCGCAATACCGACGAACCTTTTTAATTTAACCCTTAAATTCAGCATATTTATTATCTCCCTTCCTGAAATATACTATATATATTTTAACACGAATTTAGTATCAATGTGTATATTTTATTATACGATTTTGTGTACAATATTGACTTTTTTATTTTTCGATGATATAATAGCTCTAAGCATATACCGTAATCCGCCATATCCCATGCCTTTTACAAGCAAAACAGGAACTATGCTCCGATTTAAATAAAAAGAGAGACTATAAATCATGATAAAATTGAATTTAATAAAAAGAGATAAAAATTACAAAATGAAATCCTATCACTCACACCACGATTATGAGGTATTTATAGTATTGACAGGAGAGTGCAAATTCTTCATATATGACAAGCTTTACACCTTAAAATCGGGTGATACCGTACTTCTAAAGCCCGATGTTTTCCATTATTGCAGCGCCGTTTCCGAACATAGCCGCATAAATCTTGAATTTTCCGAAGAAGATTTAAGAGAATTTTTCCATGCCACATTAACAGATAAGCTGCTTTCTTCATTTGATGCACAACTAATAAGTCTTAATTCAAACGAACTGGATAAATGCACTGCCACCTTTTATGAAAACGATGAACTCATCTGTCTTTCCGCTGCGGAAATACTCAGAGTCCTTTTTAAATCTTATAAATCAAATAAATACATGAATACCGCTGTTTCAATGCAGCGTCCTGAAAAAATGAAGCAAATAAATTCCGTTGTCAGCTATGTATCCAAGCATTACAAAGCAATCTCATCATTAGATGAAATATGCTCTGCCTGCTATATAAACAAAAGCTATTTATGCCGATTATTCAAATCTACCTTTGCCATATCCGTATGGGAATACATTGCCAATCTCAAAATCAGAAATGCCTGTGAGCTTTTGACCTCA
>USPO01000173.1 GCA_900556575.1 uncultured Eubacteriales bacterium | reverse complement strand
ACGTAACAGTGTTGCCCTATAATGCAACATTAGATGAGGTTTTGAATTTGGATCCAGATGGGATTGTTTTATCATCAGGACCAGGTGATCCACATGCAGTTCCAGATTCGATTCTAGAATTAATTCGAACTTTGCAAATGCAATTACCATTGTTAATACGGGCAGACATACTCCCAATCCGGTAAGTGCATTTGATGCCTCCGGTCCGCATCTGCCTATATAAATTCTATCAACTACATTATAAAGAACATTTACAAATTGTGCCAGTATCATCGGACCCGCAAGTTTCATAATATTTCCAAGCATTGAACCCTTGGAAAAGTCCCTGCCTGCTGTATTTACTTTCATAATAAATCACATTCCTTTCACAATATACAGATAATATAAAAATCAAACATTCTCTTCTAAACTTTCGTAAAAGAGGTGATATCATGTTTAGAGCAATGAAACTCCGCCAGCTTGAAGTCATCAGTGTAACGGATGCACGAAGACTCGGCTTTGTGCGTGACGTCGATATTAATGAAACAGACGGCTCGGTTACCGCTCTTATAGTCCCAAAAGGGACCGGATTTTGGGGCAAAATTTTTCATCGCGGCGAATATGTCATTCCTTGGGAAAGCATAGTTGCCGCCGGCAGAGATCTTGTATTAGTAAAAACAGATGACGGCTTTTCTACAAAAATAAGCATTTAACAAAAAAAATCAAAAACAGGCACCGCATAAATGCGATGCCTGTTTCGGGTAAGCTGGTAAAGGGACTCGAACCCGCGGCCTGCTCATTACGAATGAGCTGCTCTACCAACTGAGCTATACCAGCAAAACTGCAAATGCACTGCCGCCGACAATGCATTTGCATATTTAAACTATCTTTATTAACAGTTTCAATGAGATTATCCTAACAAAGCTCTCGCTATCTTATTAATCTCTTTACCGTCTGCTCTGCCCTTTGTTTTAGGCATAACAGCCGCCATAACCTTGCCCATATCCTTTACGGATGCAGCTCCTGTGGACTCAACAGCCTCTTTAACGATTGCTTCAAGCTCCTCATGTGTAAGCTGTGCCGGCAAGTATTCCATCAAAAGTTCCATTTCACGTTTTAACTGGGCGATTAAATCGTCCCGGCCACTCTTTTCATATTCCGGAAGGGAATCCCGGCGCTGTTTAAGCTGTTTTGCGATGACTTCCAAAATACCGTCATCATCAAGAGTTACCTTATTATCTTTTTCATATTGCAGTACTCCCGATCTAATCATTTGTACTACATTCTTACGGACAGTATCCTTGTCCTTCATTGCTGACTTCAAATCATCTTTTAGCTTATCCTTTAAGATATCTGCCATTTAAAGTCATCTCCTTTTTATAAGTGAAATTAATACTTTCTCTTTCTTGCTGCTTCTGACTTCTTCTTACGCTTTACGCTCGGCTTCTCGTAATGCTCACGCTTTCTTACTTCTGCCATAACGCCTGATTTAGCACACTGACGCTTAAATCTTCTGAGAGCGCTGTCTAAGCTTTCGTTTTCTTTTACTCTTACCTCTGACATTCTGTTTCCCTCCCTCCGGCAAGTCAATTCTAAAACGGACTTGGATGGAATTGTATTTCAGTACAAGCTTGCCCACTCGTACAACACTACTTATTATAACCCATAACAGGGGTAATTGTCAAGTCTTTTTTTAACTTTTATTCAAATTTTTTTGATTTTTTTATTAACTTATATTACCATGCATAACTCGCAAAAATTTTTTTGATTTTTTCAAAAAAAGTGCTTGACATTTTGGTCAAGCTATGCTATAATATTATTCGTTGGTGAGCGGAAATTGCCAATATCAATATGAATTATCGGGATGTGGCTCAGTTTGGTAGAGTACTACGTTCGGGACGTAGGGGCCGCTGGTTCGAATCCAGTCATCCCGATTTTCTTTTTTAATACATTTCACTTCCATATCAAGTGAAAGATATGGAGAAGTATCGAAGTGGTCATAACGGGACTGACTCGAAATCAGTTGTACGGAAACGTACCGTGGGTTCGAATCCCACCTTCTCCGTTGGAAAGCAGCAATCCCCCCTTTTTTTACGTGCCATCTTCGCTGCTTTTCACAACTTCCATAAGATGGCATATCGGGATGTGGCTCAGTTTGGTAGAGTACTACGTTCGGGACGTAGGGGCCGCTGGTTCGAATCCAGTCATCCCGACTGGTTAAGACTGTAACATGGGTTACAGTCTTTTTTGTTTTCTTCATATACAAAGAAAACTTTCTATAATATTTAGGACAGAATAAAAACAGTGTACGCCGCAATGCTTTTCCTGTGGTGTACACTGTTTTTTTATTTCATTTCAGCTTTCATTTCCGGCAGCTCTACATCGCCAAAAAGTCTCGGTTTCCAATCAAGTGAGGATTTATTTTCCCTTTCAAATATAAGCCCCGGCCATACAGCATCCGCATCTATCGTACTTCCTATATCGTCAGATTCATACATTGCCATCAATACCTTATATGTACCCGTACAAAGCGGCTCTGTATTCATTGTAAATTCCGCCTCATACTCCTTTCCCTTTTCACAGTTTGTAAATGCCGGACATACAGCCGTTGCTATTACCTCCTGGTCGTTATTGTGAATCATCATTCTAAGGCACAGATTATTAACGTCTTCCTTTGCCGTCCATTTAAGACGAAACCTAAGTTCTTCCCCGTTCTTTATTACCATATCATTACGGTCTATGACATCAAGCTTCTGCATTAAAACCTTTTCGGTTAGAAAATTCCAGCCTCTTTTTCCGCTGCTGAAATCATAATGCTTTGCCGCCTGCATTTTTGCCTGATTAAGATACAAGCCTATTGCGTGTTCAACCTCTCCGTCATATACAATTTTCCCCTTTTGGAGTACCACACCTCTTGTACAAAGCTTGCGTATGGTATGCATATTATGACTCACATATATTATCGTCTTTCCCGACTCACGCACCACAGAAAGCATTTTATCTATACATTTCTTCTGAAATGCCATATCCCCGACAGCAAGTACTTCATCCATAAGCATAATGTCATTATCAAGATGAGCCGCAACACTGAATGCAAGCTTTACAAACATTCCCGATGAATAACGCTTAACCGGAGTATCAATAAACTGACGGCACTCCGAAAATTCAATTATATCTTCAATTTTCTCGTTTACCTCTGCTCTTGTCATTCCAAGTATAGCACCGTTAAGATAAATATTCTCACGTCCTGTCAATTCGCCGTGAAATCCGGTTCCAACCTCAAGCATACTTGAGATTTTGCCCTTTATTTTTATAACTCCCTCTGTCGGAGCCGTTACCCTTGAAAGCAGTTTTAAAAGGGTTGATTTTCCCGCACCGTTTCCGCCTATAAGTCCTATTGCTTCACCCTTACGTACATCAAGGCTCACACCGTCAAGAGCCATAAACTTTTCATTAAGGCTGTGTCCCTCTTGACCTATCTTTAGGTTTGGATCTTCCTTATGACGTACTCTTGCCCACCAGCTCTGCAAATCTCCCTTAAGAGTTCCGCCGCCTATTGTACCCAAGCGGTATTGTTTTTTCACGTCCTCTATGCGTATAACAACGGGAGAGTTTTTATTTTCCATACTTCATTAATTACCTCTATTCTATCAGATATATTACCTTTCCGCCAATTGCAGCATATATTTCTTTGCTGTACTTTTAATGAAAATGCTCTAAGCAGATTGTTCTCTTGAAAGGTGACATCGTACTTGGGGTACTTCGAGCCTTGAAAGACAGCAAACTCAACGAGCATTTTTCTGCTATAACCGTTTAAGGAAAATGCTCTAAGCAGGTTGCCCTCTTGAAAGGCGACGTCGTACTCGCTGTACTTCGAGCCTTGAAAGAGGGCAAGATGCAACGAGCATTTTTCTTAAACCGTGTCCATAAAGGTCTTTTCTACCCTATTAAATATCACTATTCCAATGAATAAAACAACTGCAGTAATAATCCAGCTTATTCCCCAGTAATGCCAGTCAAAGCTGCCGCTGCCGAGAAATGCACAGCGAAAATTACTTACTATGGGAGACATAGGATTGAGCATTATAATCTTTCTTAGATTTTCGGGTATCTGTGAAACCGGATACACCACCGGCGTCGCATACATCCAAAGCGAAACACCGAAGCTTACAAGGATTTTTAAATCTCTGTATTTGGTTGTGATTGACGATATTATAATACCGAAACCCATGCCCATCAATGCCATTTCTGCTATCAGTGCCGGAACAAGTAATAAATTCATATTAGGATGCACATATACTCCCCTTAATACAAATATCCCCATCACAACAAGCATAAGCACTATTTGAATAAAAAATGACAGAAGTGCATATATAACTGTTGTTATAGGCGAAACAAGCCGCGGAAAATAAACCTTTCCGAAAAGTCCCGCATTTCCGGTGAATGTATTTGATGTAGATGTAAGGCATGAGGAAAAGTATCCCCATGCCGTATTTCCCGCAAGATAGAAAAGGAATTGCGGCACACCATCCGTTGAAATGCCTG
>USPO01000172.1 GCA_900556575.1 uncultured Eubacteriales bacterium | reverse complement strand
CCTTTCAATTTAAATCGTAGCAATGCTCCCTTTACAAGAAACAGAATTGTGATTGATTTCAGCCAGCACATTGAGTATTACCTACTAATGGCATCTCCTATAGGTATTTTGAAATAGAACCTGCCACCTTATAGGTGAGTAACATCTGTGCTTAGATTATAAAAATCAATAGCATTTTCTCTGTTCCTACAAACTTTATATTAAATATATAATATCACACATCAAATGAAATTGCAATAGAATTTAAAATTTTATTATAAAAAAACAGGTGGTGTAGCAAACTTAATTCCTCATTTAATTAAAAATACAAATATAGTAATAATAAAATTTTATGGCAAAAATATTGAAATTATATTTTAGGCAGAACCCATTTTTGTCCGACTGTTGCAAAACAAAGTTTTGCAACAGTCCCGTTTTTTTATTTAACAAATACATTATAAAGCCCTATAACAAATACCGCTGTGAAGAGTATCGGCAGAACATATGTCAAATATCCCTTCATCCACTTCTTCATCTTCATTCCTTTTCCCGTATTGACCTCTTCAAGATAGTTCTTCCATCCCCATCCCTTATTGGTTACACAGAATAAAAGCGTTACAAGTGAACCGAGCGGCAGGAACAAATTACTTACAAAAAAGTCCTCTAAATCCATAACGGACGAACCGTCACCGAACGGTTTAAATCCGCTCAGCAAATTAAATCCCAATGCACACGGAATTGAAAGAACAAAAAGTGCAATTCCGTTTACAAGGCAGGTTTTCTTTCTGCTCCAGCCCGTTAAATCCATCGTGCATGAAATTATACTTTCAAATACCGCAAGTACGGTTGACAATGCCGCAAAGCTCATAAATACAAAGAACAAGCTTCCCCATACACGTCCGCCCGGCATATTGTTGAAAATATTCGGCAGGGTTACAAATATAAGTCCCGGTCCGCTCGTTACCTCTACATTGTACGCAAAGCACGCCGGAAAAATAATCAATCCCGATGTTATCGCCACAAACGTATCAAGTACCGCTATATTTACCGATTCACCAAGCAGTGAGCGCTCCTTTCCGATATAGCTTCCGAATATAGCCATTGAACCTATACCCAAACTCAAGGTAAAGAATGCCTGATTCATCGCACTTACAATAACCGTTCCCCAGCCTATTTCACTTGCCCTTTCAACGCTTGGCAGCAGATAGAATTTCATTCCCTCAGCTCCGCCTTTCATAAACATACTGTTTACGGCAAGTACAACCATGATTATAAGCAATGCCGACATCATGACCTTTGTTACTCTTTCAAGCCCATTCTGAAGTCCCAGAGAGCAAATCAAAAATCCCAATCCTACCGCTATTGCCATATAGCCTGCCATTGAGCCGGGATTTGCAAGCACATTATTGAAAAAGTTTTCTACTCCGGCGGAATCAAGTCCGTGCAGACTTCCCGCAGCCGTTGAAACAAAGTAATGTATCATCCAGCCGGCAACCGTCGTATAAAACATCATAATCATATAATTTCCTATAACATTAACATAGCTCTGCCAATGCCACTTACTGCCCTTTGGTTCGAGCATTTTATACATCATTGCCGGACTCTTTCGGCTTGCTCGTCCCATTGCAAACTCCATTGTCATTACCGGAATTCCCATTATCAAAAGGAAGAACAGATATATCAATACAAATATTCCGCCTCCGTTTTGTCCCGTTACATACGGGAACTTCCACACGTTTCCTATACCTATCGCACATCCGGCACTTATCAAAATAAATCCCAGACGGCTTCCAAGCTTTTCTCTTTCCATTGAATCCTACCTTTCTACTTTAATACAAACCAATATTACCCTCTTCAAAACCGACCGTACACTCCGATTTTAAAAGAGGGTAAATTCCTTATTTAAAGAAGTTATACATTCCTATTGCAAATACAGCAAAAATTAATACCGGAAGTACATATGTAACATAACCTCTCATCCAATTACGGATTTTAAAGCCCTTTCCCGTATTAGCCTCTTCGGTGAAATTCTTCCATCCCCATCCTCTCTTATGAACACAGAAGAGAAGATATATAAGAGAACCGAGCGGCAAAAGAATATTGCTTACAAGGAAATCTTCCAAATCCATTATTGTCGAACCTTCACCGAACGGTGTAATTCCGCTCAATGCATTGAATCCCAATGCACACGGGAGTGAAAGAAGGAATACGGCAATTCCGTTTACAAGACAAGTCTTTTTTCTGCTCCAGCCCGTTAAATCCATTGTGCATGAAATTATACCCTCAAATACGGCAAGTACGGTTGATAATGCAGCAAAGCTCATAAATACAAAGAACAAGCTTCCCCAAATTCGTCCGCCGGGCATATTATTGAAGATATTCGGCAAGGTAATAAATATAAGGCTCGGTCCGCTCGATACCTCTACATTGTATGCAAAGCAGGCAGGGAAAATAATTAATCCCGATGTTACAGCCACAAAGGTATCCAATACAGCGATATTTACCGACTCGCCCAAAAGCGAACGGTCTTTTCCGATATAACTTCCGAAGATAGCCATAGCACCTATACCCAAGCTTAAAGTAAAGAATGCCTGATTCATTGCTCCGACTATAACATTTACCCAGCCTATTTCACTTGCTCTCTCAACGTCCGGAAGAAGGTAAAATTTAAGTCCTTCCGCCCCGCCGTCCGTTACAATACTGTTTACCGCAAGAACAACCATAATTCCAAGCAGTGCAAGCATCATTACCTTTGTTACTCTTTCAAGTCCGTTCTGAAGTCCCAGAGAACAAATCAAAAATCCGAGAGCGACCGCTATTGCCATATAACCTACCATTGAACCCGGATTGGCAAGTATTCCGTTAAAGAAATTGCCTACTCCCGTCGGGTCAAGTCCATGCAGCTGTCCTCCCGCCGTTGATACAAAGTAATGCAGCATCCAGCCTGTTACCGTTGTATAGAACATCATAAGCAAATAGTTTCCGGCTAAAGCAAAATATCCGTGTATATGCCATTTTGTTCCTTTCGGCTCAAGCTTACGATACATTATAACCGGACTCTTTCGGCTTGCACGTCCAAGCGAAAATTCCATTGTCATTACCGGAATTCCCATAACAAGCAGGAAGAACAGATATATCAATACAAATACTCCGCCTCCGTTTTGCCCCGTCACATATGGGAATTTCCACACGTTTCCTATACCTATCGCACATCCGGCACTTATCAGAATAAATCCCAGACGGCTTCCAAGCTTTTCTCTTTCCATTGTTTTTTCCTTTCATTGTTATTAAAAAAATCCTTTATCTGACTATCAGATATGCGGTATATGCTATGTACATTGCCGTAAACACCAATCCGTTCATTCGAGTGAGTTTCTTTCCGCATACGCACATTATATATCCGATTGCGGTTGCCCCAAGCATAATGCAGGTATCTATGAATGCATCGGGGATAACAGCTATCGAGGTTACGGAAGACGAAAGACCGAGTATAAATGCAAGGTTAAAAATATTTGACCCCACGACATTGCCTATCGCAATCTCACTCTGTCCTTTCCTTGCTGCCACAATCGAGGTCACAAGTTCCGGCAATGACGTACCTATCGCCACAATTGTCAAACCGATAAGATTTTCGGACATTCCGAAAGCCGCGGCAATAATTTTTGCACTGTTTACAACCAGCTGACCGCCAAAAATAACCGCCGCAATTCCAATTGCAATAAACACTATGCTCTTAAACGGTGACATGGGCTTTTCTTCGCTCCCGTTTTCAACGGCGGCTCTGTCTCTGACCGCTTTCAGCACAAGACAGGTTATATATGTCAGAAACGCCGCAAACAGTATAAGACCGTCCGACCTTGAAACAGTTCCGTCAATGCACATAAATGTTACAAGTGCCATAATTCCCAAACAAACCGGAAAATCACGCTTAATTACCATTCTGTCAACAGCAAACGGGGCAATTACCGCGCTTACTCCCGCCACCACAAGCATATTAAACGTATTTGAGCCGACCAGGTTTGCAAGAGCAATTTCATTCGAGCCTTTAATTCCGGCTGTTATACTGACCGCCGCCTCCGGAGCGCTTGTACCCATTGAAACAATTGTAAGCCCCACGATAACCGCAGGAATACCCAAGAGCCGGGCAAGCGATGAACTTCCGTCAACAAAAACATCAGAACCTTTCACAAGCAAGACAAATCCGATAAGCAAAAGAATAACCGTTACTAACATTTTATCCTCCCTTGCAGTATACGGCAAAATAAAAAGACTCCTGCTGCACACCAAAAACATACATACAACAAAAGTCCGCATTAACCGCATTCCTTATAGTCATTACATATGTATATTATACCATATATAATATGCGGTGTCAACGGGATTTTATGCAAGAATTACGGCTTTTTCATTCTTTTTTGTATATAAGAGAGGGTGATATAATTCAGAATAAAAAAATACCGAATTTCCAAAAACGGAAACCCGGTAAAAACATATGGATATGGTGACTCGTGAGGGAATCGAACCCTCGTTGCCGGCGTGAGAGGCCGGAGTCTT
>USPO01000171.1 GCA_900556575.1 uncultured Eubacteriales bacterium | reverse complement strand
GTATTTCTGCAAAGAGGCAGCCGACCAAAGTTGGAGCGGTGAAATCGGCACTGTTTTATAAAGAAGAACATATGACCGAGGTGAAGGAGGCGATCCAGCGCGTGAAGCCGCTCAGCATCCTGATCCTAGGTACATCTGACGGGATGGTGGATAAGATCGTCAAGCGGCTGGATCTGCCGGAAATCGATGAGCGGATCTATATCGAAGATATTACCTCCGAAGAGGAGCGGCAGATGGCAAGGAAGCAGCGGGACGAAATGGGGCAGCACGTTATCCCTGCGCCGACTTTCCAGCTGAAACGACAGTTTTCCGGATATTTTCTGCATCCGTTAAGACATCTTCAAAGAAATCTTGACAACAGCGGAGATATGATAGAGAATGAAAAGTCAATCGTTCGCCCGACTTTCAGCTATATGGGTGACTATACTATATCGGATAATGTAATAGTGGATATTGCCGAGCATGAGGCAATGAAGATTGATGGAGTTGTTAAGGTACAAAATATTAATTTAAGAAAAACAAAGCATGGTGTCCATATTGATACGACCTTGATTATGAGGTACGGAGTGAATATTCGTGAAGTCGGAAAGATGGTTCAGCACGCAATAAGGAACAACATTGAAAAGTATACATCCGTAAATGCAAGACGCGTTCATGTATATGTGAAAAATCTGCAAAAATAATTTGATTTAAAGGGCTGCCGCAAGGGCTTAATTTTGCGGCGGCTTTTATAAATAATAGGATAGGGGGATTTTTATGCCGAAGTTTAAACTTCACTCACCATTCAAGCCGACAGGCGACCAGCCGCAGGCAATAGCTAAGCTTGTGGACGGAGTTAAACGAGGAGAAAAATTTCAAACTCTTCTTGGTGTAACCGGTTCGGGAAAGACATTTACAATGGCAAATATTGTAGAACAGGTTCAAAAGCCTACAATTGTGCTTGCACACAATAAAACACTTGCTGCACAGCTATGCAGTGAATTTAAGGAATTTTTTCCGGAAAACTGTGTTGAATTTTTTGTTTCATACTATGATTATTATCAGCCGGAGGCATATATTCCTCAAACAGACACATTTATCGAAAAGAATTCAATGACAAATGAGGAACTTGATAAACTGCGTCACAGCGCAACCTTTGCGTTGATGGAGAGGGAGGACGTGCTTATAGTATCATCTGTTTCATGTATATACGGTTTGGGAGATCCGGAAGATTATAAAAATCTTATGCTTAGCCTTAGAGTTGGAATGGTTAAGGAAAGAGATGAAATTCTTGCAAAGCTGGTTTCTATGCAATATGAAAGAAATGATATTAACTTTGTCAGAAATAAATTCAGGGTAAGAGGGGATGTTGTAGAAATATTCCCATCAAATAACGGTGAAAATGCAATAAGGGTTGAATTTTTCGGAGATGAAATAGACCGGATTTGTGAGGTGAATGTCGTCACAGGAGAGGTAGTTGGTGTAAGGCAGCACGCCGTTATAACACCGGCATCACATTATGTTACAACATCGGATAAAATGGCGGCTGCAATGGCTGCAATCGAGCTTGAAATGGAAGCACAGGTTGAATATTTCAAGGAGCGTGATATGCTGATAGAGGCGCAGCGAATAGAACAGCGAACACGCTATGACCTTGAAATGATGCAGGAAATAGGCTTTTGTCAGGGAATTGAAAATTATTCGAGACATATAAGCGGAAGAGAACCGGGTTCAGCACCGTTTACATTGCTTGACTATTTTCCTGATGACTATCTTATGATAATAGATGAGTCACACGTTACAATTCCGCAGGTAAGAGGGATGTATAACGGTGACAGGGCGAGAAAGGAAACACTTATCAAATACGGCTTCCGTTTGCCGAGTGCGGCGGATAACAGACCGCTTAAATTTAATGAGTTTGAGGAAAGACTGCATCAGGTAATATTTACTTCCGCAACGCCGTCCGTATATGAAGAGGAACACGCAACAGTAATTGCTGAGCAGGTAATTAGACCTACGGGATTATTAGACCCTGAAATATTTGTGCGTCCGACAGAGCATCAGATTGATGATCTCTTGGGCGAGGTGCAGAAGAGGACAGAGCAGGGATTCAGAACTCTCGTAACAACACTTACAAAGAAAATGGCGGAAGATTTAACCGAATACATGAAGGGAATAGGAATAAAAGTAACTTACATGCATTCGGATGTAACTACTATTGAAAGAGCAGAAATAATAAAGGATTTAAGACTCGGAGTCTATGACGTTCTGGTGGGAATAAATCTTTTAAGAGAAGGACTTGACATACCGGAAGTTGCACTTGTTGCGATACTTGATGCGGATAAGGAAGGATTTTTGAGAAGTGAAATGTCGCTTATTCAGACAATAGGCAGAGCTGCGAGAAACAGCGAAGGACAGGTAATTCTGTATGCAGATACCATTACAAAGTCAATGAAGAAAGCGATGGATGAAACGGCAAGAAGACGTGCAATTCAGCAGAAATACAATGAAGAGCATGGAATTACTCCTCAGACAATCAAGAAGGAAATACGAGATGTAATAGAGTCGATGAAGCCGGTAGAAAATGAACATGACAGCAAGCTGACAGCCGGAGATATTCAGAAGATGATAGAGGGATTGAGGATTGAAATGCTCAAAGCTGCGGAAAACTTAGAATTTGAGCGTGCGGCGGAGCTGCGTGACCAAATGCAGAGAATGAGTGAGAAATTGAAGTAAGTTTATAGGGCAGCTGTTAGAATTTTATTTTACAGCTGCCCTATATATTATGCAAAAATTGAAATAAGGAGAGCGATGACAAGTCCACTTAAACCTACTAATGTTTCCATTACGGTCCATGACTTTAGTGTTGTTTTTTCGTCAATTTCAAGGAATGAACATACAAGCCAAAATCCTGCATCGTTTACATGACTTAGGGCCGTTGCACCGCCGCCTATAGCAATACACATTGCCGCAAGATAGAGAGGTGAAAGGGCTGCTGTTGCCGGCATAGTTGCCATTATGCCGGCGGACATAGTCATTGCAACTATTGAACTGCCGACAGATACTCTGACAAGTGCGGCAATAAGAAATGCTGCTATAATGAGAGGTAATCCGCTTTTTTCAAGCCAAGGTCCTATAATATCGCCGAGTCCAGAGTCTTGCAGCATCCATCTTATCACACCACCGCAGGCAATTACAAGAAGAATCATTCCAACAGGTCGCAGGGATCTGTCCAAAATTTTTTTCAATTCTTCTTTTGTATAGCCTTGACGAGTACCTAAAATGTACATAGCTGTTAGTGTAGAAATAGTTAAAGCGATAAACGGGGTGCCTATAAATGTTAATATGCCTTGTATCGGTGCAAGAAACGTTATATAGGCAGATATCGTTTTAAGTAAAATCAAAAATATAGGTATAAGTATTATAATAAGGACTGTAACAAAATTCGGCAGTTTACTTGTATCTAAATCTTTAATTTCCCGAACATTTTTAGGCAGCTGTGTATTTATTTTTGAACCGATATATTTTCCCCAAATGATACCTGCGATTATTGTTGCAGCTATTCCGGTAGGGATACCTACTGCAAGCATAATACCAAGATCAACATTAAGCATATTTGAAACTAAGACAGATGCGGCAGATGGAGGAATGAATGCATATCCGGCTGCAAGTCCAGCAAGAAGAGGGATTGCGTATCGTAGGGTTGAACGGTTAGTACTTTTTGCGATGCTGAATGCAAGTGGAATGAGAATAACAACTCCTGCTTCAAAGAATACAGTTGTACCGATTACAATACCGGTTATTCCTAAAGCCCATTCGGCTTTAGTTTGCCCAAATTTTTTTATGAGGGTTTGTGCAATGCTTTGAGCGCCACCGCTTACTTCAAGTATTCCACCAAACATTGAGCCTAATCCTATAAGCAAAGCGATGTTTTGCAGTGTTTTTCCTACGCCTTTTTCTATTGTAGATATTACAAGATCCAATGGCATTCCTACACCAATTCCGATAACGACGGCACTTATCATCATTGAAATGACCGGATGAAGCTTAAATTTCATTATCAAAAAGAGAAGTAAGGCAATACCGACTGCTGCGAAAATTACGAGTCTTATAGGCTCGGCTGTAAATGTGGTGATGTCCATAGGTAGTCCTCCTCTCTATTATTTCATGTAGCCGCCGTCCATTGGTGAAGCGGCATGCTGTGAATATATGTGTAATATTCCGCTTGGATATTTTTCGGATTTTGGCTGCCATGTAGCTTTTCTCTGTTCAAGAACAGAGGTGATTTCATCCGGATTTTTTTTCTCACCGTCTATTCCGATGATATTAAGCTTTCGTTCTTTTATATTAAGTTCAATAAGGTCATTATCCTCAACCAGGGCAATCGGTCCTCCTTCTGCTGCTTCTGGAGAAACATGACCTATGGCAGGTCCCTTCGATGCACCGGAAAAACGCCCGTCAGTGATGAGTGCAATTGTTTTTCCAAGTTCCATATCGGAAGAAATTGCTTCTGTAGTGTAGAACATTTCAGGCATTCCACTACCTTTCGGACCTTCGTATCTTATGATAACAGCA
>USPO01000170.1 GCA_900556575.1 uncultured Eubacteriales bacterium | reverse complement strand
TGTACCGAGCGGAATAAGCTTCTGAGCATCGCTCCATGAAGTATCCTCCGTTACTTTGCCTGTAAGACCGTACTGTGAAACAAGCGTGTCAAAATCCTGACCGTTGTATGCAGCATAGCGGCTGACAGTCATATGACTGTAAAAATCCTGTGTTGAGGTATTACCGTCTACAGAACCGTCTGTAATTCCGTTCTCCTCGAGAAATTCCTTTACGGACTGACCTGCTTGTCTTGCGAGAGTCTTAACAGTCTGCGGTGCTGTACCGTCCTGAACTGCCTTGTTGAAAATATTATCGGATACCTTATTATATACAGCATATCCGCCTACAGCAACGAATGCAGCTATAATTATGCCTATAAGAACATTCATTGCTCTGTCTGAAGATGACGTGCTTCTGTGTGCCATTATGTAAAAATCTCCTTTCATCTGCGGATAATACCGCCATTATAAACATCATCCTTAATACTATACCACTTTTAGAGAAAAAAATCAAGCTATTTTTTTAAATATATTATTAATTTTTCAATAAAATAAGTAAATTTAAATTAAAAGTGTTTCCGTAAAACGCAATTTACAGATTAATTGTCCTTGAAGTGGTACAATAATTAAAAAAATGTTGCATTTAAGCTAAAACTATGGTATAATTTAAGCATAATATTTTAAATGGCAGGGAGGAATAAAAAATGCCGAAAGTAGAAGGACAGAAGTTAAAAATTATAAGAATTAAAGAAATTCTTGAGCAGAAAACGGATAAGGACCATGCATTGAGTATGAGTGAAATTACAGCGGAACTTGCGAAGTATGGAATTCCGGCAGAAAGAAAGGGTATATATAGAGATATCAATGCATTAAGAGAGTGCGGAATGAATATAGAAACATACAAGGGAAAAAATTTTAGATATTACCTTGCAAATCGTGAGTTTGATTTGACTGAGCTTAGACTGCTCATTGATGCTGTTTATGCATCTAAATTCATTCCGGTAAGAGCGGGAAACAGACTCATAAAGAAGCTTAGCAGCCTTACAAATAAGTACAATGCTGAGGGACTTCAACATAAGCTTTATGCTGAAAAGGAGTCATATACTGCGACCGGAAATATCCTTACAAATATTGAAAAGATATATAATGCAATAGATGAAAATTTAAAGATTGGATTTAAGTATTACAGATATACGATGCATAAAAAAAAGGAATTCCGTCATAACGGAAAAAGTTATATAACAAGTCCGTGGGCGATGGTTTGGAATGATGGAAGATATTATCTCCTCGGCTACGACAGTGAAATGAAAAAAATAAAACACTACCGTGTAGATAAGATGACTGAAATAACGAATATTGATGGAAGTGAACGTGACGGAAGTCAAAGCTTTGAGGATTTTGATATTAAAAGGTACACAAGAAGAATTTTCAGTATGTACAGCGGACAGGTTTCGGAAGTAAAAATGAAATGTCATAAATCTCTTGCCGATGTTATAATAGATAAATTCGGAATGAGCCATGTTGTTATGAAACCGATAAATAAGGAAGAATTTATTGCAAAGGTAGAGGTTGAGGTAAGTCCTATGTTTATTTCCTGGATAATGGGTTTTGGAAACAAGCTTGAGGTAACAGAGCCGAAATATGTTAGAGAACAAGTAAGGGACACTATAAAAACTTTGTCGGAGGTATATAAGGATGAAGGTTGATTTGGGAGAAATACGACCGGAAAGAGAAAAGGTGTTAAAAACTCTGCACTGTGAAGAGGGAAGTCCCGTATACGAAAGAATGAACAAAGAACTTGATGCGATATTTTCCGAGGTAATGCCGAATGTCAGAGTATACATGGAACGTGAAGATAAATATATATATGTATTGATGACTGCCGGAGAAGAAATAAGCGGCTATTCAAAAAAGCTTATGGATATGGGCGAGTGTCTTGGGGGCTTGGCTGCGGATACTGTGGGTGATGAGGCTCTGTTTTGTGCTGATGACAAGCTGGGCAATTACCTTAGAGAATATCTTGCCGTAAAAAAGCTTGGTATCTCAAAGCGTATGCAGGCACCGGATGATTTTTCTCTGAAAGAGCAGCAGAAGATAATAGATAAGACAGGTGCCGAGGGTGTGAGTCTTACCGAAGCATATATGTTTAATCCTCCGAAAACAATGGCATATGTACTTGAATTAACTCATGATACAAGTGTATTTAAAGCACAGCATGACTGTTCAAAATGCCCGAATTTGAATTGTCCGAGGAGAAGTGTTGTCATAGAAAAAATGGAAACTGTCTCGGAACACGGAGAAATAAATTCAGGGACAGTATTTAATCAAGTTAATGATGTATTATGCATTGACATCGGAACCACAACTATTGCATTTGAAAGAATATGTGACGGGAAAAGAAGTGTAACAACAGCGGTGAACGGTCAAAGAAGTTTTGGAGCCGATGTGATTTCACGAATAGAAGCGTCAAACGCAGGAAGAGGCAGAGAGTTAAAACAGCGTATATGCTATCAGTTGATTGAAGGAGTTCAAAAACTATATAGGGACAGAAAACAACCGGAGAAAATAATAATATCGGCAAATACAACAATGGTTCAGCTTTTAATGGGCTATCCTTGTGAGGAACTTGGAAAATATCCTTTTAAACCGCACAATCCCGAACTCATTAAGACAGATTTTAAAACTCTGACCGGAAGTCCAGGCTGTACCACGCCGGTAGAAATTATAGGTGCGGTAAGCGGATTTGTCGGCGGTGATATAGTAAGCGGAATGTATATGTGTGACTTTGATATATCCGAAAGAATAAATCTTTTTATTGACCTCGGCACGAACGGAGAAATGGCAATAGGCAATTCCGATAAGATAATAGTTACATCGACAGCGGCGGGGCCGGCATTTGAGGGCGGAAGAATTTCATGCGGTGTCGGCTCGGTAGACGGTGCGGTCTGTTCAATTGATATTTCGGAAGAGAAAATAGGGACAATAAATGACAAACCTCCGATAGGCTTGTGCGGAACGGGAATAGTGGAAATTACGGCGGAGCTTGTTAAGAACAATATAGTGGATAGCACCGGACTTCTGAAAGACAAGTATTTTGAAAAAGGCTATCCGGTTACGGATAAAATATACTTTACTCAAAAGGATATAAGGGAAATACAGAATGCAAAGGCGGCTGTATGTGCCGGAACAGAGCTTTTGATTAAACGTTACGGAATAAGCTATGGTGATATTTCTACCGTGTATATTGCCGGAGGATTCGGATATAAGCTTAATGTTGAAAAAGCGTGTATAATCGGATTGATACCGCCGCAGCTGAGGGATAAATGCATTGCAATAGGGAACAGCAGCCTTGGCGGTGCGGTAAAGTATGCGTTCAGCATGGACGGAGAAAAACGCACAAACCGCATAAGAGAAATAAGTGAAGAGCTTGTTTTGGCGGCAGATGCGGAATTTAACGAAAAATATATGAGCTGTATGTATTTTTAAATAATATGATAAGTTTTAGTACAAGGGATTAGCTTGTTGTTTTGAGCTAATCCCTTGTCTGTCTGTTTTTATATTCAATGGGAGTCATTCCTGTATGCTGTTTAAAGAGCCGTGAAAAATGTTGTGCGGATTTGAAACCGCATGAATTGAGAATGTGACTTATCGAGAAACCTGTGTCTAAAAGTCGTTTTGCTCTTGTGATTCTGTAATCGTAAAGGTCGGCAATCGGAGTTTTTCCATAAAGCTCTTTATACCTCCGCTGAAAGGTTCGTACGCTCATATTTGCCAGTGATGCCATTTTTTCAATCGTCCAGTATACACCGGTACTGTTCATAATATTATGACGTACTCGCTGTAGGTCATCGCCGGACTGCGTTTTGTAGTCAGTATCTGATATATGGAGCAGGTCATGTATTAAAAATAAAATAAGGGAAACATAAGAATTTAATTCATCCTGCCTGAATTTTGATGATGAAAGCAGCTTGCTTTCCATGTCAAACATAAGCTGTTCAAGTTCTTTTATGCTTGGCAGATAAATAGGCGTCATATACGGAATATCCAAACTGTCCATATAGCTATTATCAATTTCAAATGTAATGGTGGAATGTACCCAAGGCTTTTTATCGGCGCTTTTGTAAATTGCGGGAACATTAGGAGGTGTTATATATATGCAGTTTTCATCTGATATTATAGTATTATAGTTTTGGTCAAGAAGTTCCATTCTATCTTTATAGTAATCCAAAACCCAGTAATCTCTTACGCTTGGATATGTTAGTTCCGGATTGTTTTCTGTTTTCAGATAAAAATACAGATTTTCCTTAATCAAAATAAATCTTCCTTTCATGTGAGTTTTCTACAATTATTATACTATATTTATATAAGCAGGTCAATAGTTTGGATAGAATTTTTAACTCCGAATGACAATAAATTAATTTAAATTGCCAACATATTTCCGATATATTGACGTTTTTTTAATAAAATGATATACTTTACAATGAATACAAAGAGAGCAGAGCATTAATATAATAGGAGGAAAATATATGAAGCTTAAAAAACTTATATCGGCAATGATTGTTTTGTCAATGTCGGCATCTGCCGTACCGC
>USPO01000169.1 GCA_900556575.1 uncultured Eubacteriales bacterium | reverse complement strand
CCTCCCAACCCTTATTTCGTGATTCCTGATGTGATTGAAAGTTAAATACGTTAAATCTTCACCTTTTCGTATCTAATCAGAATCCATACGGTCACTTTTCTACCGTTTAGAGCGTATAATACTGATAATCAACTAATAATACATTCTTCAATAGAAGTTTCCAAATCAGGCATCACAATATCCGACAGCACTTTACCAAAGTGCCGCATTTTCGCTGTCTGTTTTCCGGAATCGGTTTCCTTATGTAAATCGACCAATTCACGCTTCAAGCATCTTACTTGCGTAAATGTTTCAATAATAGCAAATGTGACATTTAGTGCGTTCTTGCTCTTCAAGATTGTGGCAAGCATATACAACCCTTTCTCTGTAAAGACCTTGGGAAGTACCCTGCTTTTGGAAGAAACTTTTGTGGTCGAAAATTTCGACCGCAAAACATCTGATTCTTCAGAAGACAAAACAAACATATAATCCTCCGGAAATTTATCCGGATTGTTACGCACAGCTTCATTGACCCTCTTTGTCTCGACGACATAAAGACTTGCCACATCGGCATCGGCTATTACAGGAATATCCCTGATTACAACTATACTCTTCCGAACATCAGTCAGAAGTTTGGGATTTAATTCGGTTGTATGTGTCACAATATTCAAATCTTTTTGCGATTTACTCATATCGTTCGTCCTCCCTTTCTTCTTTTTCAAGTTCCTGCTTCTTCATTATCCGCCACAATTCATCTTCAAACAACTTCCTGTCCGGGAGATACAGCTGGTATCGGCTGACAAAAAGTTGGTTTGAAATGCTTCCCATGGCATATTCCATAGTCATTTTGTCGGCTGTAGCTCCCAAACGATGCCTATCGGAGCATTATCTCCGTCTGTACATACTTCATTACAAAAATAATTCAGATAGAAATTCATCTGCCCGATGTCTTCGTGCTGTACCTCATTGCGTTTCAAATCAATCAGCACATAAGTTTTCAATATCACATGATAAAATACCAAATCTACATAATAATGTCTGCCGGCTATACTGAAACGGTATTGTTGTCCAATGAAAGCAAATCCCCGACCGAGCAGAAACTGTCCCAAATTACTTACAAGCGATTTTTCAAGATCGTTTTCATCATAATGATTAATGTCTGGCAATCCGGCAAATTCCAACACAAAGGGGTCGCGGATGATGTCTTCCGGCTTTTGCACCTCATTCCCACATTCCGCAAGTTTCAACACCCCTTCCTTGTCTTTGCTTAATGCTATGCGGTGAAACAGCATACTGTTCATCTGACGCTTGAGTTCGCGCACACTCCAATGCTGCTTCTCACATTCTTTTACATAAAAAGAACGTTCTAATTCATTATCCAACTTAAGTATCTCATAGTAATGGCTCCAGTTCAAAAGGTGGGACACTGTCCCACCTTTTGGGAAATACAGATACAACTTTCTAATATACAACAAATTGCTTTTCCCGAATCCCTTCCCGTACAATCTCGTCAAATCTTTGGAAAGACGGTTCAAGAGGTTACTCCCATATTCAGCTCGTTCTTCTCCTTTTTGTTCGTATTCTACAATGTATTTGCCTATATTCCAATAGGCATCTACCATTACAGAATTGATTTCCCGACATATTTTGCCACGTGCCTCGACAAGGATATTGCCTATATCGTTTATCAACGAACCATATAAATTGCCGGCTGTAAGTAATTCATTGTTCATAATTCGTCCTCCTCTAATTCCGCAACTATTTTATCTATCTCTATACGCAACTCGTTCTCTCTTTCCACAATGCGGCGAATCCGTTCGTTCAGTTCCTTGATGTCGGTCTTCGGACGAGTGTCTTCCACTTCTATATAACTGCTTACGGATAGGTTATAATCATTTTCAGTAATAGATTTATAGTCAACGGACTTGGCTATATAATCAACATCTTCTTTTTTGTCGAAAATATCTATAATCCTGTCTATATGTTTGTTTTCAAGGACATTGTTGTTTGTTTCTTTGGTGAAGAAACTTTCTCCGCTTGCATCAATAAACTGAATTTTGGTATCCGGCTTATGTTTTGAGAGAACTAAGATATTAACGGCTATGGAAGTTCCATAAAATAAATTGGAAGGCAAAGAGATGATAGTTTCAATAAAATTGCTGTCAACCAAATACTTTCTGATTTTTTGCTCCGCTCCTCCACGATAAAAGATTCCGGGGAAACATACAATAGCAGCCCGTCCTCTGCTTGAAAGGTAACTTAATGCGTGAAGTACGAAAGCAAAATCGGCTTTTGATTTCGGGGCAAGTACTCCGGCAGGAGCAAAGCGGTCGTCATTGATAAGCGTGGGATCATCCGAACCAATCCAATTTACCGAATAGGGAGGATTGGAAACAATGGCATCAAAAGGCTTGTCATCTCCAAATTGAGGGTCGGTAAGCGTATTTCCGAGTGCAATGTTAAACTTATCGTAATTGATGTTGTGCAGGAACATATTCATACGAGCCAAGTTGTAGGTGGTATGATTTATTTCCTGACCAAAGAAACCGTCTTCAATGATGCGATCTTCAAATTGTTTCTTGGCTTGCAAGAGCAATGAACCTGAACCTGCGGCCGGGTCGTATATCTTGTTGACAGTAGCCTGTTTGTGCATAGCAAGCTGTGATATGAGTTTTGAAACATTTTGCGGCGTGAAAAATTCGCCTCCTGACTTTCCTGCATTGGCTGCGTAATTGTTTATGAGAAATTCGTAAGCATCACCAAAAAGGTCTATCTCATGTTCCTCAAAATTTCCAAAATTCAATCCTTCTACACCTTTTAAAACAGCCGCTAATCGACTGTTTTTGTTTTCAACGGTATTACCAAGCCTTGTACTGGTTGTATCAAAATCGGCAAACAGTCCTTTGATATTCTTTTCGGAAGCATAACCATTGGCCGAACTTTCGATAGAATCGAAGATGGCTTTCAAATCCGTATTAAGATTGGGATTGGTGTTGGCAGTCTTTACCACATTACCAAAAAGCTGGCTCGGATATATGAAATATCCTTTTGTCTTTACAGCATCATCTTTAATCTCAGGAGTGATAACACTATCAGGCAAAGAAGCATAGTCGATACTATCGTCTCCACCCTCTATATAGTCAGTAAAATTTTCACTGATGAAACGGTAGAACAATGTGCCTAAAACAAATTGTTTAAAGTCCCATCCGTCAACAGCCCCACGCACCTCATTGGCTATTTTCCAAATCTGAGATTGCAGCTGTTCTCTTTGCTGTATGCTTGTCATTATTATATTACTTTTTCTAATGTTATCAAATAATTTCTTGTGGCAGATAATATTTACTTACTTTTATTGATAAGTTCTCTCCGTTCAATATTTAATAGTTCTGCTATTCTTGAAAGAGTAACCAAATCAGGCTGTGAAACATTGGTACACCATTTTGATATTGTTGATGGATCCCTCCCCAACTGTTCTGCCAGCCACTTTCCTGTTTTCTTTTTTTTCTACCAAAACCAACTTAAGTCTATTTATATCTTCCATGCCAATCATTAAATTGAATTTTACGTAAAGGTAATGAATTAATTTTGTTCGGTAATAGGAGTAATTCACTTTTTATTTTGCACATATTTACCGACCTTGGAAGGAAAGGCTTTAGCAAGTAGTTGGGGCTCCCGAAATATTTCCGGTGCCCCAAAACACAACTTGATGTTCGTTTGAACATAAAAATCAAGATAAAAAAGCAGGTAAATTTGTCTGTAATTTAAGTATGACCAAAAGCAATTTGATATTGGATTGTTGGTCGGATATAACCAGTAGGTCAGTAATCCAGCCAACCATTCAGTCATTAACTCAATCAGTCAGAAATATCTATTATGACAGTAAAAATTTAATTGGATCAGATGACAAAATTATCTAAGAGCCGAATTGCAAACACCCTAAACATTAAAGTATATAGATGCGAGATTTTATTCATACGAGAGGAAATCCTGAGTGTCGGGCTTCCTCCCGTTCGTTTTTTCGATGTGCGCAAACGACGTTTCGGCAGCCGATTCCTCCGTTTCGCTTTATTTCTCCCGTTTTTCTCATTTATTCCGGAGATTTTTTATACCTTTGCGGCCGGTTGTGGTAATACAGTATTTTTCTTTGCTGTTTAAAAGGGAATCCGGTTGGAATCCGGAACAGTGCCCGCTACTGTGAACCCTGTGTGTAGAAAAGCGTCTTACACCACTGTCCGGATGTAAGGATGGGAAGGTTGCTTTTCTGGGGTAAGTCAGGAGACCTGCCATGATTGTATAGGTAATAAAGCTTTTCCGGGGTCAGAAAAGTTATTATTAATGTCTTAATTTAATCGTTTCATGAAAAAATGGTGTATGCTGGTAACGCTAGGGTTATTTGCCATCGGTTATGTGTCGGTACAAATAACAGGATCAGTCCGAACTAATTGTAGGATAAGAGGTATATTGGATCGTTGAAAATAAAATGATAATCATATGAAATATTTGTTTTTAGTAATAGCGTTGTTTATCGGGCCGGTGTGTATGGCCCATTCCGATGAAAATTTTATAAAATCGGATCTTTTCGGAAATTTAGGAGAGCGGGATAAG
>USPO01000168.1 GCA_900556575.1 uncultured Eubacteriales bacterium | reverse complement strand
GAGGGTGTTGTATCGGGATTCAGAGATTTCATGCTGTCACAGAATTTCACAGAAATTCATACACCGAAGATTTGTGCCGCTGCCGCAGAGGGCGGAGCAAATATCTTCAAGCTTAAATATTTCGGTCAGGATGCGGTACTTGCACAGTCGCCGCAGTTCTATAAGCAGACCTGCGTTGCATTCTATGACAGGGTATTTGAGATAGCACCGGTTTACAGAGCTGAAAAGCATAATTCGACACGTCATTTAAATGAGTATATAGGACTTGATTTTGAAATGGGCTTTATCAAGGATATGTCAGACGTTATGCAGATGGAAACAGCAATGTTAAAGCACGTTATGGAAACATTAAAGAGGGACTATGCATATGAGATTGAAATGCTCGGTGCGGAAATTCCGGAAATAAAGGAAATTCCGGCTGTAACGTTCTTTGAAGCATTGGAGATTTTGGGTAAAGAGCCGAATCAGTTCGACCTTGATCCGACAGATGAGGTTAAGCTTTGTGAATATGCGAAGGAGAACTACGGTTCGGAGTTTATATTTGTAACAAAGTTCCCGGGAGCAAAGCGTCCGTTCTATGCGATGGATTCAAAAGAGGATCCAAAGCTTGCGGAAAGTTTTGACCTCTTATTCAGAGGACTTGAAATAACAACCGGCGGACAGAGAATACATGATTATAACGAGCAGGTAGCAAAGCTTGCACGTTATAATATGACACCGGAGGATTTGGGACCGTATCTCGATATTCATAAATACGGAATGCCGCCTCACGGAGGTTTGGGCATAGGCTTGGAAAGATTGGTAATGAAACTGCTCGGATTGGAAAACATCAGAGAAGCGTCAATATTCCCAAGGGATATGCATCACTTAAATCCGTAATTAAATTGCCTATAATATTTTATTGTAAAGACCACGGCAGGATATAATTTTGTCGTGGTCTTTCTTATGCAAAAAAATAAACGAGAGATGCAAAAAATTAAAAATGTACAAAAATCATAACAAAATACCGAATCCTTTTAACAAAATTCCATGTGGAGTTGTAGATTTTCCATTGAAAATATCCGAGAAATGTATTAAAATATAGGCATAATAAATCAAAAGGAAAGGGTGAGACGGAATGTCTGATTACATTCTTGAACTCAAGGGCATAACAAAAATATTCCCCGGAGTTAAGGCTTTGGATAATGTGCATTTCTCATTAAAGCAGGGCGAAATTCATGCATTGATGGGAGAGAACGGAGCCGGAAAATCAACATTTATCAAGGTAATTACAGGTGTTCATCGTCCGGAAGAGGGAGAAATATTCCTGAACGGTCAGAAAGTGGAATTTAAAACTCCTAAGGATGCACAAAATCACAGTATTGCCGCTATTTATCAGCATGGTACAACTTATCAGCATCTCACAGTTACGGAAAATATTTTTATCGGTCATGAAAAAATGACAAAACTTCACATGATTGACTGGAAACAGATGCATAAGGATGCGGCTGAACTATTGAAAAGACTTGGAAGTGACATTGACCCGCGTTCGGAAATGGGAAATCTTACGGTTGCCGAACAGCAGATTGTAGAAATCGCAAAAGCTATTTCCACAAATGCAAAAATCCTCATTATGGATGAACCGACAGCAGCTCTCTCAAAGAGGGAATGTGAAGAGCTTTACAGAATTACGGAGCAGCTGAGAGATGAGGGCTGTTCGATAATATTTATTTCTCACAGATTTGAGGATATGTACAGATTGGCATCGAGAGTAACCGTGTTCAGAGATTCACAGTACATAGGAACATGGGATGTTGACGGAATTTCAAATTCCGACCTCATTTCAAAGATGGTAGGACGTGAAATTAAAGATATATATCCGAAACAGCAGCTTGAAAAAGGAGAAGAAATATTCAGAGTAGAAAACCTTTCAAAGACAGGCTACTATAAAGATGTGTCGTTCTCACTTCACAAAGGTGAAATCCTTGCTATGACGGGTCTTGTAGGTGCCGGACGTACAGAAGTATGTCAGGGAATTATGGGAATAGAAAAGCCGGACAGCGGAAAGGTTATTCTTGACGGAAAGGTATTAAAGATTCATCACCCGTCGGATGCTATGAAAGCGGGAATCGGTTATTTGCCCGAAGACAGACAAAAGCAGGGACTTATTCTTGACTGGGGTTTAGGTCAGAACGTAACGTTAGCTACTCTTGAAAAGTTCACAAAATTTTCGGTAATCAATAAAAAGGCGGAAAGACAGAAAGCAAAGGAATTGCTTGAAAAGGTTAAGACAAAGGCTCTGTCGGTTTATGATAAGGCATCAAGCCTTTCTGGAGGTAATCAGCAGAAGGTTATCGTTGCAAAGGTGCTTAATTCGGATTTGAAAGTAGTTATCCTCGATGAACCGACAAAGGGTGTCGATGTTGGTGCAAAGGCACAGATTTATGAAATAATGTCGGATTTGGCTGCACAAGGCTTCGGTGTAATTATGATTTCATCGGAAATGCCGGAAGTTTTGGGAATGGCAGATACAATATTGGTAATGAAAGAGGGCAGAGTTTCAAAGGTATTTGACGAGGTCAAGGGAGTAACCCAGGAAATGATTCTCGAATCTGCAATGAATATGTAAGGAGGTGCGGTCGTATTATGGATAAAGTAAAAAAGTTCTTTTCAACAAATATTCGTGAAATCAGCTTAATCATAGTAATGATTGCTATCTCGATATTTGTTGAAGTAAGAAGCGGCGGAAATTTCTTCACCGCAGAAAATATTTCGGATATGTTTGCCGAAACAGCGGTACTTGCAATATGTGCCGTAGGTATGATGTTTGTAATTGTAACGGGAGGTATCGACCTTTCGATTGGTGCGATAATGGCATTGGGAGCAATGACCGGCTGCACGGTACTGAAAAACAATCAGTCAACCCCTACGATAGCAGTTGTTTTAATAGCAATGGGTGTTGGTCTTGTATGCGGATTGATAAACGGAGTTTTGGTATCAAAGCTGAAGATTTTGCCGATTATTGCAACCCTCGGTACTATGAATATTTACAGAGGTATTACATATCTCGTTGCAAACGGCAGCTGGGTAAAACAGCAGGAGATGGGAGCTAAGTTCCTTGGTCTTGCGACAGGAAAATTTTTAGGAATAAATAACTTGATTGTTATTGCAATAGTTGTATACATAATCGCAGCAATCTTTATGTCACGAACGAGAGTCGGCAGAAGAATATATGCGGTAGGCAACAGCGAAGAAAGTGCAAGAGTATCAGGTATTAAGACAGACAACGTTTTGACAATGGTATATGTGCTTTTGGGTGTAATCGCCGGACTTGCCGGAACATTATATGTATGTAAGTACGGAGTGGCACAGGGCGAAACCTGTACCGGATATGAAATGAATGTAATTGCAGCCTGCGTACTCGGCGGAGTAAGCGTAAACGGCGGTACGGGACGTGTGCCGGGAGTTCTCCTCGGAGCAATTCTTTTGGGAATTCTCAACAATGCAATGCCTCTTATTCATGTTTCATCTTTCTGGCAGGAAGGTATAAGAGGACTCATTATCCTTCTTTCAATAGTTGCAAACTCGCTCATTCAGAGAAATGTTGAAATGAAGGCTTTAAGAAGGAGGAACATCTGATGGCAAAGAAAGAAATTGTTAGACAGGCTGTCAGCAGTGACGGCACAAGAACTATTGCCGCTGACAGAAACTTTTCCTTAAAAAGATTTATACTCCAGTGGGAGTGGATGCTTGTATTAATGCTTGTGCTGGTTAATATCTTCAACATCTCGCAGTCGGCAAACTATGCGAATGCAAAGGGTATTTTGAATGCAACAAGAGACTTCCTTGATAAAGCAATTGTAGTTTTCCCAATGGCATTTGTATTAATGCTCGGTGAAATCGACATCAGTGTAGCATCTATAATGGCATTATCTGCAACGATAATGGGAGTGGCGTATAAAGCCGGAGTTCCGATGCCGGCAGCAATAGCAATAGCACTTGCAACGGGTGCGGCCTGCGGATTTATCAACGGCATTATCCTTGTTAAATTTCCGGAGCTTTCCTCGATGATTGTAACACTTTCAACACAGATTATATTCAGAGGAATTGCATCGATTATACTTGAAACAAATTCGGTCGGAGGATTTCCGACATGGTTCACAAAGATTGCAGCCGGAAAGGTCGGCGGAATGGTTCCGTATGCGTTGATTTTTGTAATAGTCGAGGCACTGTTCTTTGCATATCTTCTCCATGCAACAAAGTTTGGAAGAAGGTGTTATGCAATGGGCAATTCGGTAACGGTCGCGAAGTATTCGGGAATTAAGACAGATAAAATTAAGCTTATTGTTTACACAATGGCAGGTCTGTTCTCGGCAATTGCGGTTGTATATCTTGCATCGAAGATGTCAAGCGTACGTCCGGACGTTGCAAAAGGTTACGAGCTTGATATTATAGCAATGGCAGTATTGGGCGGCGTATCAACATCGGGAGGTAAAGGCAGAATATTAGGTGCTTCGCTTGCAATCCTCGTAATAGGATATTTACGCTACGGTCTGGGTCTTATCAAATAAGCATCACCTCAATTCAGTTCTTACCCATGCAAGCCTATAC
>USPO01000167.1 GCA_900556575.1 uncultured Eubacteriales bacterium | reverse complement strand
GCGGCTCCGCCTACACGAAGGATTGGACTGCTGGTGCCGGAACGATGATTACTTATGCTGATGTTCAATAAGTTCAGAACGGTGCGTATCCTGTATATGTAGCAAATGTCTGCGACGGCATTTGCGACCCGCACACCATTCTGTTACTCGGTGTGCGGGTTTATTGTGTCTATATGAATGCTAATTAAACGTAATTTTTATACTAATTAAAATGAACCATTTCCCGTTTATTCGCTTTCTGCTTGGCAACCGGAATAAGTACGTCAAACAAATAACCCGCATACATTCGGTGTATGCGGGTTATTAAAATCGGCAGGTAAGTAACCTGTATATGTAGCAAATGCCTGCGACGGACTTAATATAACTGTTGCTGTTCTGCCGATTTAACTTTTTATGCGTGCAAAATTACTCAAATATTTAACCTCTTACATATTTTTTATGTAAATCAGCTTATGTACATAAAAAATAGTGAAAGACACTCATTCTAAACTTGTGAAACGCAGGTACTGGTATACCTAAAGCAGACAAGCAGAACTTGTGCCTTCCACAGCACGAAGCTCCGCTCCTGCCTACCTGCTTTTCCCAAAATTACCAGTTTCGCGTTTCTTAGCAGGGCAGATTTATGTTACTTCCTTTCGGAAGTATTGCAAAGTTAACAAATTTTCAGAATATACAAAAACACGTTAACCCAACAATATAAGAAGTAAATTATACCTCCTATATGACCTCAAAGAACAACTTAAATAAAATAGAGGGTAACTTTCAGCGAAATAAATGTAACTCTTTGTCCGAATTTGACCTGAAAGTTACCCCCGTTGCCTGATTGCTATCCGAAAAAATAACGGGCGGGGCTATGCATTACGCAGAGTAGGTCGTGGAAAACCCGTAAGCAATAACACAAAGCCCACGCCCGTTAAGGTCGTTGCTCTTGAAAACACCTCGCCCCTGCGGGCGCGGGACTGTGAATCTGCCGCTTACTGTAAATTTCCACGTTTACTCTGCAGCAAATGCTGCCCGTCTTTCGACGGATAGCAGTACAAAGATATAAATAAAAAATAGATTCCGAAGAAATTCCGGTATGTTTTTTCCAATAAACATCACTCAATCACACAAATAAGATGGAAACAGGTCATTTTGTTTGCCGTAGATAATTCCTTATGCAATGGTCGAGCCATCCGGCCGTCAAAAATACAAATACAGATGGATAGATTGTTACGCACATCCTTATATCGGGCTTTGTTAAAATCGCTGACTCGGAAGGCCGTTTCGGAAAACAGATTACGGAACTACTTTCTCGATTTCGCACAACAGGTCACGATCATCTGCGACGATACGGATGCTCTATCGGTATTAAGAGCCTTGAACTACACGCAGGTTCAATTCCGCTCCCTTCTTCGCCGGGTTTCCGAACAGGATACTCCGCCGCCGCATTATCTATCCCGGTTTATAAATCAAGCTATTGAGTTCATCCGGACGGAAACAGAATTGTTGTATTACCGCCTCGAACATCCGCAGTATTTCATCTCCGGGTCCGTCCCTCAGTCGCCGCTCTATTGGTCGAAGGAGCATTCTGCAATCAGCGTTTCGGAAATCCTTTGCGGGCTCGATCGGATGGCCCCGAAGCCTTTGCTGCTGGCCGACGGTACGGATGCTCCGTTCAATCTGGTCGTTCGGGTCTTCGAGGATACATTGCATGTTAAACTCGGCGATCCGACCGACGTCAAGCGCCGTGTTTTGGAACGTAAGAAGGATCGCACGAAATTTACCGAGGCATTACTTTATAGCTTAAATAAGGAAGACGAGTGATTTTTTCCGACTTTTTATATCCGGGCGGATATCCGGATGTACAATTCGGCATCGCGGGAATTCCCATTTTTGCAAAGCAAACCACCTAAATTCTTTATGAACCGGATTATGGAAAACTTGGACAAAAATCAATTTATCGTCACGCTTGACACACTGCTTAACCGCCGATTGTCGGATGCGGAGTGCACAGCCTTTCATGCGGCTTATGAGGAGTTCATCGACCTGCTGCACGGTCTTGCTGTTCAATCCAGTAAATCGCCTCTCGACCTGCTGCACGAACTTGCCCGCCTCCAATCCCGCCTGATGCGGTTGCAAGCGCGGATTGTTTGAGAAGGAATCTCCGCAAGCGTCGCTGCTCAAATCGGAGCTTCTGCTGACGAATTTCGAGATCCGTTTGATTTTCACCCGGCTTCGCTATCCTTCCATCGCCGATCCGGTGTCGGTCGAAATCCCTAAGTCGCCGCTGTTCCTCTCCGAGCAATTCACGCCTACGGATATCATGGAACTGAAAACGGCACTGCATCTCTCTGGAGCCATACGCCGCATCGACGGCACGCGGATCGATCTGGCGACACTCGTCGATGTGCTTTCCAGAACTTTCAATGTCCGGATCAATAATCCGGAACAGTGCCACCATACGCTCATCAACCGCAAGTTGCGGGACGCATTTTCTTGACATCTTGCGTAACAATCAGATAGAATATAACCGTTGATAGCTGGAACGCCTAAGTAGAGAAAAAGCAAATGAGAGAATTCTCATTTGCTTTTTTATCGGCTATTTTTTATCTTTGCATAAGAGTCTTTGAAAAGCTAATGAATGCAAAGGACACGGCCTTCAGAGTTAACAAATCATTACCTCGACTTTTGTCATATACTGTCTATCATATAGTTAGATTAGATTAGCACTTTTGGGGGCAAATGTATTCTCCGTTCTTTTGCTTAAAAAAGTTAATGCTTTATAATATGGAAAGTAGTTATAAATTCTCGTTTCGTTTTGAATGTCATTAATTTCTAATAAGTCCGTTTTTAAGTTTTCAATAGTATACTCTGGGTTCTCTAAATTTATAGATAACTTGCAATTATATAAATAATTCTTAATAGAATTAAGCGCGACTATATCAAATTTTCTCTTGATCTTAGTTGCATATATTGATTTGTAAAGGGCATCAAATGATTGTAGCAAGTTCTTAACCTGTCTAGAAGAACAATTATCTTTCTGATAGTGCTTCATAAGCAATATCAATTCAGATGCTTTGGAGTGCCTGCTAATACATTTTTCTTGATATTTCGTAATCTGTTCTTTGTATAATCCTTTATCGAAACTTGAATTAAACATGAAATTATATCTGTTGAAGGTTTCCTTGAGAGAACTTTCTGAAAACTCAATTTCATCAACAGAATGCTTTTTAAAATTCAAACTATAGTTCCTTCCGATAATCGGATCATAGAACATTTTAACAAGTAATAAATTGCATTTATCTAATAGAGCTGAATAAATGTCTTTAAGATCTTTGTTTTCTACTTTTTTGCGGTTTTCTAATTCTTCCCGAAGTATGACGAGTATTTCTCGGTTGTCATTATCGGCGATTAGGAAATGATCAATTGAGGCTAATTTAAGAACAATTGATATAAAATCGGATAAGAATTCATTATTTATATTCTTATCATCCGATTTAAATGCGCTAAAGAAGAATTCTTCGTCAGAATTCTTAATTTTATCTTCGATATTAATTAGAAACCCTACATAGTGTTTTAGGATACATTTGAGCCCCAAACTTAGATCTGAAAACCGTTGAGTAAAATAAGTATCGATATTGCCTATTTCCATAGCAATATCGGCTTCAAAAGCATCCAAAGCTTTTCTATAGTTCGGATCAAATATATACTCTCCGGATAAAACTGCCTTTGAAAGAAGAATAAATACAGATTTGTAATATTCATCTATACGGGCACTACCTTCTAGCTGAATATTAATATCTTCCTCACTATATTTTTTTAGGTTGGCAGTTGAAAAAGTTGAAATATATAATTCTCGTGCCTGTTTAATGAACAAGCTCATTATTTATATGATAAAATATTTATCGCTATTTATAATCAAATTATCCGGAATAGAAATGCTCCCCTTGTTTATTTGACGAGCATAACTATAAGTTGTACGCCAACAACTCCATTTGTGAGATAAGTCTACTAAATCAAATGCAGAATACAATACAAGTCGATTATTAATCTTCCTTAGTGCATCAACAGATTCATTAAT
Organism: uncultured Eubacteriales bacterium; assembly: GCA_900556575.1. Lineage (GTDB taxonomy): Bacteria > Bacillota > Clostridia > UBA1381 > UBA1381 > UMGS1958. Next base: position 542 of record USPO01000167.1, on the reverse strand, counting down.
TTGTTCAATTATTGTCGGAGATAATTTATCCTCGTTGTTTTCTGTTGAAACTTCTTGAATCTTTAGCTCTTTATCTGATATGCAATATTTTCCTATAGCTGATTGATTCATCTTATTGTAGATATCGCTCTCAACAGGGCCAAAGGGCATAGCTACAAACTTATTAAACGTTCCTAATAAATTATGATCTTCGTTATTGGCATTTACTGCTGATGCAAAAAACAATAATTTGATTACTTTGAGCTTTGTAAATGAATAATGAAATGAATTGTCATTTTTTATTGATTTATACCAATCAATAAAACAATCCATTAAATACTCAAATGCTAATTCTTTTGTTGTCATAGCGCGGATATATTTCCCTTAGTATATACAAATATAGTACATTATTCTCACAATCAGCCTATATTCTGAAAAATTAAATCTGAATTCGGTTTATTAGTGTGGTAATGGTAAAAAGCGCACAGTTTTTACGTTTGTGTGCGTAAAACTGTGCGCTTTTTCTGTAATTGATTGATAATCAATCTTTACTGCGGAGAGAG
>USPO01000166.1 GCA_900556575.1 uncultured Eubacteriales bacterium | reverse complement strand
AAGATTACACAGACCGCGTGCAAAAAATTCATTCCGCCGAAAGCAAATCCCTCGTAGTACGGGAAATGTAAATACCGACATTACAAGCTGTAATGCCATTATTACCGCTGCAAATGCTGATAGTTTTTTCTTCATTATTATCAGTTCCTTTCTGCTGAAATTATTTTTTATACTGCAATAATAATAGCAGAATTTTTTGTTGTTTTCAATATAATATCTTCTTAATATCATCAATTTTTATTAAAATCTTCTTAAATCATATTAATTTTTGTTTCTTCATATATTCTAATGACTGTATAATAAAAGTTGTGATATGAAAAAAAGCCTGCTAATTCTAAATTATACATAATAAAATTATTATCCCAACGATTCCTCTTATTACAATGTAAATTAACACATTATTTTCTTAAGTGATATGTGACAGCCTCGCTGGGTTGTAGAAAAATAGTGCAGAACGGACGAAACGAAGGGCACAGCCCCTTGCCCGAAGGCGTACGGTGGTACATCGAGGGGTTCGTTTCGTTCGTAGCATAAAGCGAACTCAATGCAGAAATTTTCATTACTATGAAAATTTCCACATTGAATATGACCAAATTAATCACAAAAATGGCTTATTTACTTTGTTTTATTCGCTTTATGCGTTCTGTGCATTTTGCTACAGTCCCATTTCTTTATATTATTTATTTACCTTTACAATATCACCTGTACTATAAATCTTATATGATACATCTTCGTCATTTTCAGTTCCTATGCCTGTTAAAATTCCGTTTTCATCATATTTTAACGATAAACCTCTGTAATCCGCCTCTGTTCCGGTAACCTTGTATTCTGAGAATGAGGCTTGTGAATAATACGGTACCATCGGAAGTCCGTCATTGCTGTCCGTTGCGAGTCCTACATACAATGTATCGCTCCAATTCGGGATTGAAATTTCCATAGGCTTTCTATCGTTGTTTGTCCAATCAATTCCATCATTTGAAACAGATACAATCAGCTTATCGCCTTTTCTTTCTGCCTTCATGTACTGCGGCATAGCATATTTATTGCTGCTGTTATCTGCCTGTGTTCCGTCCTCAAGCGGTAAAAATACTCTTTCGTTCTGACCGTCAATTCTCTTGTCAACCGAAATGTTCTCTCCGCCCTTTAACCAGCCGTCACCTAACATAACCATATCCGCATTGGGATTTAAACCGTTACGAACCATTATTCCCGATAATACACCGTTTTCATATTTTGGTATATCCTTAATTTTTGTCGTTACGGTAAAATCGTCTTTAAGTAATCCGTATACAAATTCACAGCTGTCATTTTTGCCGCCTATAAGACCGCTGCCTCCTATCGTATATGTATCGTCATCCGCATTATACCATGCCGCTCCCTTGCCGTTAAATGAGCCTTCTCCGATTTCTGACGCTGCATATAAATCCTTTCCGAGTCCGTTTCCGTTTACATATACAATTGCTGTATCGGAATCTGTCTTTTCTCCCTTTGAGTTATATGCTCTTGAGAACAAATAATGCGTACCCTCATCAAGCTGAACAATGTCTTCTATTTTATTTCCCTCATAATCCTTAAGCTTTTGTTCACCGTCATACAATTCCATCCTGACCGTATCATCCGATACACCTGACTTATATTCAACTGCTCCCGATGCTGTAACAAGCCAGCTTCCCTTGCCGTTTGTTCTATCTATGCTCGATGCATATGACGCTGTTGCAGGTGTCTCCACCTTTATTTCAGGGTTTGACGGTTTTTCCTGCTTTGAGGTCCAGTCGTTTACATAAGCCTCAATCCATGTATATCCCTTATACTCACCCGACGGAACAATATCGGTTTCCTCTGCGCTGCCCATATTATTTTCCGCTTTCCATTCTGTCGGAATTTCAAATTTTCTTGTTTCCGATGTTATTCCGGTAAATCCGCCCTGCTCTTCTTCCTGGTTAATTATTCTGCCCGTACCGTTCTTTACATCATCTATTATTCTTGCATCTATGCTGTCACGCTTAGGAAGCGTTGCACCGGCATTTTCAAGAACATCATTATATGCGTCCTCGGCACTTTGAGCCGGAATTTCAAACTCACCCATATCAACCGGTTTTTCAAGTCTGTTCACATTGGCCTGATTTTTTACCGTATCATTATGATTCCAGTTATTCTTTGTTGTTTCCTCATCTCCGTACACATAGTTGTTTTCAACATATACATTTGACTTTAAAACCTCACCGTTATATGTGACTGTTCCGTCATTTGTTGCCTCAAACACTCTGCTCCTTACATGATCAACATTATCTCTCGTAGAAGGTCCGAACTTGTAATAATTATCACGAATATTTACATTCGATACAAGCTCCGGCTTTGAAAATTCCTCTACCTTGTTGTATGAATAAGGTTCACCGCCGTAAATTGTATTAATACCCCAGTCATAGATAACATTATTCACTATATCGGTACCTAAGAGGTTTCTGTCGAGTCTCGGATTTCGGCTGTCATTATGTGCCATTAAGTTATGATGAAAGCTATAATTATCTCCGCCGGCAATACCGCCGTAGCCATGAGCTCCTTTTATATGTGATGACATTCTCAATGCTTCGGAGCTGATACAGTACTGAATCGATACATTCTGTGCCGGCTGTTTTCCTTCTTTTTCTCTTGAACCCGCATATACCGTTAAAAGCTCATCCACTCCCCAGCTTACCGAGCAATGGTCTACTACAATATCATCAATCCATCTTCCGCCCAATCCGTCCGGTTCACCTTCGTTTGCATCTGTCGGACGTACTCTTAAATATCTGATTATAGTATTATCCGCATATAAGCCTATATCCGAGCCTGCGACCGTTATGCCGTCTCCCGGTGCTGTCTGTCCCAAAATTGTAATGTTTGGCTGTTCGAGCTTAAGCTTTTCGGGAATTTCTATAACTCCGGAAACATCGAAAACAACTATTCTGCCCGGCTTTGAAACAGCGTCCTTTAACGAACCCTCGCCGTCCGCATTCAAATTTGTAACGTGATATACTTCTATGCTGTCATTTCCTCTTGCACCTGTCGTATACTTTCCTCCGCCTTCCACACCCGGAAATGCCAAAAGCTTGCTCTGCTCCTCCGCCGCAAATGCCGGTACGGAAAGTCCTGCCGTCAATGCCGCTGCAAGCAATAATGATGTTACTTTTTTCAAAATAATTTACTCCCTTCTGTTTTTAACTTATTCTAATTCCAATAAATCAAGCAGGGACGGAGCAAATGCTCCGTCCCCCTCACTTACCGTCATATTTTTATTTTGCCGGTGAAACTACCGTTATGCTTGAAATATAATCACCTTTTGTAATTTTAATATCCACGGTTGACTCTGTTCCCGTATAAGTATATTCCTTATCGCATTCAAATGTCTCTCCGTTAATTTCAGCTGTTAAATTACGACTATACATCGAAAGCTTTATTACAGAGCCTGTAACTACCGGAACAGTTAATATCGTTCCCGTGTTAATCTGTGCCCATTCATCTGTTCTTGATGCATTGTTAAACTTACCGTTCAAAGCATTTACATGGAGCACCTGTGCAGTCGGATTATTTGATGTCGCTGTAATATCTGCCTCTCCGCCTGTACCCTGGAGTGCATATTCTGCGGCACCGTTTGATTTGCCGAAATACCATGTTGATGTATATTCATCAAGCTCAATTACCTTGTCGTAGTGAGCCGGAACCCAAGTACCGCCAAAATAATCTGTATCAGCCATCATTGTATAGCCGTTTGCCTCCATTGTACCGTTCGGGTTATATACAGCTCCGGTTGTATCTACCTTATTTCCGTTCTTATCGGTTACGTCATTTACATAGAGTATTGATACACTTAATTCTCCGCCCATCTTGACCCATGCTCCCGGAAGTTCTACTCCGTTCATCTTGACTCCGTCAAATACAACCTGGCAGTCTGTACCACCCCAATTACGTCCCCATGAACCCGGTGCAAACTTATTATTCGGGTAATACTTTGAGTTTGTAACTGTCGAATTCTTAAACATATAACCGTTAGTTCCCTCGTTCGGCGTTCCGTTTGAAGGTCCCGAAGTCTTGCAGGCTGTAATATATCCGCCTACCGCCTGATCCGAATATCCGTGCCATGCTAAAGTACAATCCTCAAAGAGCATTGAATTTCCGCCGTAGATATAGTCTGTCGCACCTTCAATGTAGCATTCCTTAGCATATGCTGTTTTATTCGTATAGAATGTATCCTGTGACGAAATAAATTCACACCTATATAATTCCGTATATCCGCCGTCAAGTGCAATTGCAGCTGCTCTTTCTGTTGCTGCCTTTGACCTTGCATCATAGCCCTGAACTGTTCTGTCCGGCTTACCGTTTACATCGCTGTATTCGTTATTCAATGCCGGTGCCGAACCGTCTGCCAATTCAGCTGCTGTAACTTCACAGTTTAATGTGTTACGGAATATAATTCCTTCCAAATTACAATACTGACCTACAATACGGCAAGCTGTACCCCATCTTGTAACCGGACCCTTCTTTGTCTTTTGAACTGCCCAGTCCTCACTGTAATACTGTGTTCCTGCCGAGCTGTAATACAAGTATCCAACACCGTAGTACCACTGTACCTCCGGCTTATTTGCTTCATCAGCTGCCTTTAATGTCACATAGCTTGAATCAACAATTACCTGTTCAATATATGTAC
>USPO01000165.1 GCA_900556575.1 uncultured Eubacteriales bacterium | reverse complement strand
ACTGTTACGGTAGGAGAATTTGCAAGAGGAATTGAAAAGGTATTCGGTCTTGAGGAAAATTCACTTACAAATTATACAAAGAGCTATGCAGAATTAAATGGTGATGTTAAGCCGACAGATACACCGGCAACAACAGAGCCGACAAAGACACCGGCAACATCAGAGCCGACAAAAGCACCGGCAACAGCAGAGCCGACAGACAATCCGTCACCGTCAATTACGGCAAAGGTAAACGGCAGTGATACGGAGGTTGAAGTAAAGAATATCGCATCGGGAGTTCTTGCGGCAGTGGACTATGATGAAAGAGGTGCGGTTGCTGCGGTAAAGACAGCGGATATTACAGGCGGAAAGACAGTTATAAGCGGAATTAAGGCGGATAAGGTCTTTGCATGGAATTCCGTTAAGGAAATGCAGCCGCTTTGCAATGCGGCAAATACAGCCGATACAGCTGCTGCTGCATCGTTAAGTGCCGATACATATACAATTACGGTTAATCAGACAGAGGGCGGTACCGTAACAGTATATAACGAGAGTGCATTCAAGCAGGAAACAGCTGATATTAAAAACAGTACAGCATCACTTCAGAAAATTGCCGACAATGATTTCTTTGTACTTACCGCACCTGAGACAATCAAGACAGGAAGCGATAAGAGCGGTGTGTTCAATGACAATAAGGATGTAACGACAGAATATGTCGAAACAGCAATGACATCAAGCATTACAGATAAATTCATGACGTATGAGTCAAAGGCTGACGGTGTATTGACAATGTATGTAAACTTCTCGGATAAGAAGAAAATTACCTGCGAAAATACATCAGACGGTTCAAAGGTACAGGTATATGTAAATAATGCGGATACTGCCGGCAGCGGTACGAACATTTCGGGAACAGCTGTATTTAATGTAAAGTCGGGAGTAACATATAAGCTTTATTCACAGGGCGGAACATCAAAGGTATTCGGAATTAAGTACGAGTCAACAGACTATCCGCAGAGTACGGAAAGCTTAACCGTAAATGCGGGAGATGAAATCAGAGTATCAGCTGCCGCAAGTGAGAATTATGTAAACGGAGGTATTCTCATAAACGGAACAAAGGTTAGTGACGGTAAGGAATACAGCTTTAAGGCAGATGGAAATACTTCTGTATCGGCAGTATTTGAAAGCGAGCCGGCACTTGTTGAGGATACTGTAATCGCATCGGATGCGGCACTTACAAGAGAGGCAATGGGAGCAATTCTCTATGATGCATATCAGAAAGCCGATAAGACAATTATGTCCGGCTACATGAAGCAGAACGGAGGAATACCTCTTCCGTCAGATCCTAACTATGACCCGAATATCAAGTACGAGGGCTCGCCGTATATGCCGCTTACGGGCTGGGGAATACTCACCGATAAGAGCAAGCTTAACAGCGATCTTTACAGAAAGGTTAAGGAGGCATATAACATCGGTCTTATCAGACCTGAAACGGGTATAGGCAGAGGCTCTATCGCAAACGGAACAGAGCTTGAGCCGACAGCGGAGGTAACAAGAGCAAAGGCAGCAAAGGCATTGGTATTCTGTTATATTTTAACACAGCCGATGAGTAATGAAAGTCAGATGATACCGGAGGGTATCAACCACGCAGGAGAAACATCAGATATAGCACTTCCGAACAGGGAAGCGCCGTCTGTACCGATTAAGTAATAATATATAAAAGGTATGCGGTAAACCGAAATGAGTTTACCGCATACCTTTTATGATTTGAATTATGATTTTTACCAATAAACATATTGTTTTTATTATATATTCTTAGCTGATTAGGTATTGCTAAATTCAGAAAAATGTGCTATAATAGGCTTAGGATTTTTAAGTCAGAGCAATCTGTCTGCATTGCTTGAAATAAGCGGGTTTTGTGACAGATTACAATCTGCATTTAGGTTATAGGCTGCGTTTAAGGAAGAATTAAGCGGCGGAGGAAAAAGAATGAAGCAAATGTTAGAAACGATATTGGGTACGCTGGTGCTGACCGTTCCATATAATATAATAGGTTATTGCCCGTTTTTCGATAAATTAAAAATGAAAAAAAGGACACTGTATATTGTTACGGGTGTTATTATAGCATTATTTACACTGTTGTCATGTACAGCAATGTATTATGGGTATGAGCTGAGAGTGATTGAATATGTATTTGCCGCAATACTCGGAATTTTATATTTCGTAAGTGTAAGAGAGCAACTGTCTAAACTTGTGTTTTTTTACATATTTGTGCTTGATTATATGCTTGTAATACGAGGGTGTGCTATGTTTATAGAATCAAAGCTGCAAAGCTTTGACGGGATTGTGAGTTATACGTTGAAGGGCAGTATAATTCATATGATATGCATTGCAGTTACACTGCCTTTTATTTTAAAGATTTTGCACGATACAGAAGAGGATATACGTGATGATGATGTACCGGAGATATGGAGAACTATATGGATAATTCCGGCATTGACTACGTTTTTAGTGCTTATGTTCACCGGAGATATTGCAAATGCTGAAATTTTTACACCTAAGTTTATAATTGCAAGAATATGTGTACTTCTATATATGATATATATTTATATGAAAATGACATCGTCAATTAAAGAACTTAAAGGCCGTATTATGCTTGAGGAAGAGGCGAAGTATACACAGCATATCATAAAGCTGCAAAAGGAACAGTATATTGCAATGAATAAGCATATAGAGGAAACAAGAGCAGCAAGACATGACTTAAGGCAGCATATGAGAATTATAGAGTCATATGCAAACAGCGGAGATAATGAAGCAATACTGGAATATATACACTCATACAGTAATACATTATTAAAAAATCAGCCGAAGATATACTGCGGAAATACAGCAGTAAATGCTATTGTAGGATATTATGCGGAATTTGCCGAAAATGATGGGATAGAATATTTAACAGATATATATGCTCCGGAAAATATAGGAATACCGGATACGGATGTTTGCGTGGTGCTTGGAAATCTTATTGAAAATGCAATGGAGGCATGCCGTAGGATAGAGAAGGGCAGGAGATATATAGATATTCGTATCAGACTTGCAAGAGGAAAATCACTTGCAATAGTAGTAGATAACAGCTCCGCATATGCACCTGACAAGGGCAGATATGGTTTGAAGTCATCAAAACATGAGGGAAAGGGTATAGGTACAGGTTCGGTAAAAACAATTGCTGCACAGTATAAAGGTATGGCACAATTTGACTATAAAGACGGTATTTTTACATCATCTGTTCTTATGAATATACCTAAGGAATAATCAAACAGAGGACCGATGCAAAACTAAGGCTTGCATCGGTCCTCTGTTTGATTATAAATTAATTGCTTGAAATAATACAGCTGTTGGTAATCGGTTTATTGCCGTAATCCCACATAAACAGTTTTATGCTGCTTGTGTCAGATTTTTTATTAAATGGTATAGTAATGCTTTCATTTGCTGAAGTGCCGGTGCATTTTTGAGATGAAGCATTTATTAAGCTTCCGTCAGAATTGTACTCCGCAGCATAGATAATATAGTCCATACCTGCGGCATTTACTGAATTTACGGTAATTGCATTGTCAGCGTATTTCGCATTTTCAAGAGATGCCGCATTCCCTTCATATACTTTCATATTTCCGTAGCGTGTATTTTCGTACCAGTACTTGCCTGTTACAATTGTATCGGAAACAATTGAACCAAATCCGTTTACATTTCCACTGTAATAACGAGTGCTGATTGTATTAAAGTTTGTGCCGTCATTGCTGTAAGCTGATGTAACAGCGTATGCCTGTTTTCCGTCTATGTTTATATTATTATCAACTATTATTCTTATTACGGTTTTTCCATTTGTGTATGTGCATTTATCCGAACCTGTTTCGAGGAGGAAGTTCGGCAGGCTGCCGGCCTGTGTACCTCTCTTGTTTCCGTTCTCATCATATGTTCTCTCGCCGTCTCCGGGCCAGAAGCCGTCACTGTTCTTTGCATAAGCATAGCCGAAGAAAGGCTTTCCGTCGGTATCAAGCAAAATTGCATCCTGGCATCCCAAGGTATCCGAACCGCTCAGTGTAAACTCAAGTGCGAACCAAATTGCGCCTTTCGCATAGCCCGGTGAATTAAGCTGTACGGGAGCATAACCGGTAGGACCATAGAACTGGAAGTACTGCTTTCCGCTGTCGGTAATGAAATTACAATTCATTTGCTTCTGTGTATCGGCTGAAGCTGACCATGTGCTTGACCAGCCGGACAGTACATTCTGTGAATCTGTGCTTATGTCATAATCCTTAAAGCTGCCGCTTATTGCCGAGGCATCAAATGCGGTGCTGTATGTACCATCTGTAACGGCACCGCTTAAATGCTGTGAATTTGTACCTGTGATTTCTGTTCTTGTGCTGTAAAGTGTATTATAGAGGTTTTCTTCGATATCCACGCTGTTGATGCCGTTTGCGGATGGAATAGAGGATAACTCTGCTTTATAGCCTGTTTTTGCTGAATAAGTATCGGAAAATGCTTTGAAGTCCGATGTATCGGTGCTGTATCTCCGGCCTTTTGAGTCACTCCATGAAATAGTATACTTTCCGTCTGCATATTCGCATGAAATATTATTTAATCTCTTTGAGTCTATATATTTATAGCCGGCAAAGTCATAATTTTTGAAGTCTGATGTTGTATAAAGCATAAAACTTCCGTCACGAATATCACTG
>USPO01000164.1 GCA_900556575.1 uncultured Eubacteriales bacterium | reverse complement strand
TCGGCATCTCTTAATTCAAGAAGTCCCTGATGCGAGCAGTCCTTGTTTAACCCGGCTTCTACAAGCTTCATTGCTCTATCCTTTTCACCGAGACCGAGATAGCCCAAGGCTCCCATGTAACAGCAATGAACAAAGTTACTTTCGTCATATGAAACGTTAAATACCATAGAATCCGGCATACTCAATGCAAAATAATCCGGCTCGCAGTGGTCGTCAAAGTGGTTTTCAAAGTGGTTGATAAGCTGTCTGAAACGGCGGACCGCATGGACTCTGTGACCGAGCTTATCAAGTGCCATTGCGCTGTAATAGAACATTTCCGGAGGAGTATCATTGTAATACTTTTTACGGGTTAATGTATCGGGTGCGATTATTGCCTTTGTGAAGTTTTCGTTTGCGTCTATAAGGTCTATATTTGCATATGCACATCCGAGAAGGTAGTATAAATCATTTTCCGGCATATCCTTAAGCTTTCCTTCACCGAGATTTTCGGGATATGTGAAAGCTTTATTAAGAATTTCTATTGCTCCTTCATAGTCCTCTTTTGCAAGACACTCTTTTGCAATTCCTTTGCAGGCAATTCTGTATTGCTCCGCAATCCTTCCTTCTCCGCCTTCCCATGGGTGGAAAGTTCTCTTTGCTATATATTTCAATGCAAGCCTATAATAACGAAGTTCGTTAAGAAGAGTGATGTATTCCGTATATAAATCATCTCGCTGCATAACAAGTTCGAGATTTGCGTTGAAATCCTTCATTCTCTTTTTTAAAGATACATTTGTACGCTTTCTGAGCATATCATATTCATAGTATATTCTTGAATTGTCAGGTGCAAAGCGTCTTGCACGCTCCATATGCTGCATTGCCTTGTCGGCATCATTCATGTCATTATAATAGGCAAGTGCAAGACAGCGGTGTGTCTTTGCTTCATTAGGCGAATGTGAGAGCGACATTTCCCAGTATCTAATTGCCTCTGCGGCTCTGCCCTTATCGTAAAGAAGGCAGGCGAGCAGATACGGAGCAAGCGGATCAGACGGGTTATTTTCTATTGCATATGTAAGAACCTTTATGTCCGTAAGCCTGTTAGGGAAGCTTATATCACGGCACTTTGCAGCAATTTCAAGTTCAACCTCACTGTTTGAATAATATGCCATATAATAGTGGAGCATAGGTCTGTCAGACTGCGAGATTAATGCCAATACCTTTGAGGCATCGGAATTAAGTCCGGCTCCGTCATATAAAAGTGAAAGCTCTATGTAATTATGAAGGTTTGCATTCATAAGTGATGTAAGCTTATTCAGCATATTGAAATCGTTGCTTATTCTGTAAAGCTCGTATAAGCAGCCGGTATCGAGCGGGTCTATTCTGTGAGTTTCTTCGGCAAATAGCCTTGCTTCGTCACGTCTTTCAAGGTGACGGAGAACTGCGGCTTTTAGATTTCTTGCAAAAAGATTATGTGTCCCTTTTCTTAAGCTCTGATTAAGAAAGCTTAATGCATCATCAAATCGCCCCTGTCTTGTACATAAGCAGGCAAGCTGATAAAATCCGCGGTCCTGCATTTTAGAATCCCATATGGATTTATAAAATGCATCGTATGCCTCCTCATATTTAGCCTGGCGTTTTAAAGCTATACCCAAATTATAATAAGGCTCACAGTCATAAGGATGAGCATTAAACATTGTTGCACGTTTTATTGCTGTTTCAAAATAATGCTGTGCTTTTTCAAATTCACCTCTTCTATAAAGAAGTCTGCCGTATGCATTGTTAAGACGCAGGTCATTTGGGTCACGCTTCAAACCTTCTATATAGTAAGGCTCGGGAGAATGGGTACTGCGGCGGTATTGCTCTAAATGTATAGCTGTAAGCAAGAGTTCCTCTTTTGAGGAAATTTCCTCTGGCTTTTTGATTTCTGTATTTGTTTCGGGCAGTCTTTCCAAAACTTCCGGAATAGGTGAGTATTGAACAAGGATTTTATCATCTGTGTTTCTCACACAAAGAGAAAGTCTTGTTGTGTCCTCTAAGTCCTCCGGTTCAAGTTCGATTGAACGGCTGTACGGATGCTGCGGGTCAAGAATAAGCGTTTCACGGAAATACAGTGTATTTGTACCTCCGGTCAGTGTTACTGCCGCCTTTATTTTTGAAGGCGCATATACATTAACAAATGCTTTTTCATCATGAACTTCAAGATTAATCATGGCATCAAGAGATGCATTTTTGACTGCACCTGTTTTTTTGTAGGGGATAAAGTACTGCTTAAAGCACTTTTCCTCGTATGGTGCAAGGAAAGAAGAGTCAGGCTGATTGTCGGTAAATATCCCCGCCGTAAACTCTGAATAAGGACCGTTTTCATCGGTCAGATTTCTTTCCCATGCCTTTCCGAAGTCACCGTTTCCCCATGTCCATTGACGTTTACCGGGGGAAATGTGGTGGTCGGCAATATGCAAAATTCCTGCCTGCTTTCCATGGTCATAACTTCCTATGAAATCATATTCACTGTCAACCGCCATAAATGATGTAGGGACAGGAATATTTTTCGGGTAGGATATATCAACACCCTCGCTGTAATCGTTTTTAAAATAAACACCTGTTGCAATAGGATATTTTGAAACGTTTCTTTTACCGGGGTCAGTTACGGCATGAACGTCAGGAGGGAAGATAGATTGTGTATTTTCATTTACCGGAACTGCGGCATTTGCCCACCATGTAAATGTTTTGGGGACATCATTAGGGTTATATATACGTCCGGTGACTTCAAGATATGCTTTTCCCGGACGCAGCGTATATCCTGCCATACCTTTTGTGTGATGCAGCTGCTCAATTTCACTTACCCATACCGTAACAGCACCGTCATCATGTTCCTCTATTGTATAATCGAGAGGAAAAAAGCCTGTCGGTCTGTGCTGCTGCGGCCAGTTAAATTCAATTCCGCCTGAAATCCATGGACCTAAGAGTCCGGCAAATGCGGGTTTTATTACTTCATTATAGTATACTGCATCATGGTTATTGGTTTTATCAAGTAATCTCTGTATTCTTCCGCCGAGTTCCGGCAAAATCATAACGAGAATATATTCATTTTCGAGGTAAACGGCTGTGTATTCCTTATCGGTTTTTGTGTCGGACAAACCCTCGATTAAGGTGTGCGGATAAATCTTGCCGTTTGCACCTTGATATACACGATTATTCAAAAACATCGGAAGCTTTGTCGGAGCGTCCGGCTGATAGGTTGGTATTGTGGTTTGCTTAACTGAAACCTGTACTTTAGTCATAATATCACCTCAATTATATTATACACTAACAAGAAGAAAAATGCAAGAACATTTTAAACGTACTTTGTAAAATTGAATTAAAAAAAGTCATAAAATGCTGAAGGGTTTGGTAAAACAGAGGATGATAAAAAAAGCTGTAGCAAAATGGGGCTGTCACAAAACTTTTTGAGTCTTGCAACAGCCTCTTGAATATTAAAGACTGCGTAAATCATGCTTTTTAATATGTTTTAAAAATAAAAATGAATAGATAAATGCGGCTGCTTCAGCAGCGGGAAATACCGACCAAATTATTTGCTGTGCATTGCTTGATAAGGTAAATATCCATGCAAGAGGAAAAACTATTACAATCAAGCGCAGCATGGAAAGAATTAATGAAGCAATTCCATGTCCCAATGCCTGAAATATACCTTGGCAAGCTATATTTGTACCTACAAAAAGGTATCCGATAGTTATGATTCTTATTGCGAGTATACATAAATTCTGTGTTTCGGAAGATACCGCGAAGCATGAGCATATTTGCTTTGCAAAAATCTGAAGACCAAATCCTCCTATAAACATTATGATAAGAGTGTATAAGATTCCGTATCTTATGCCTTCGATAACACGGTTTTTATCACGCATACCGAAGTTAAAGCCTATAATAGGAATCATTGCATTGTTCATACCGAAGGCTGCAAAAAATACAAATTGCTGTATTTTATAGTACATACCGTATGCAGTTACTGCGGCGGCTGAAACACTGCCAAAGATTATATTTATTCCGTAAGTCATAACGGACATCAAAGCCTGCATGATAATTGCCGGAATACCGACTTGATAGATTTTTTTTATGATTTTTATGTCAGGCTTAATATAGCTGAAATTTGTATCGAGGTCTTGTTTATTGTATTTATAGTGGAATACGGAATCCAGTATAAATGAAATGCACTGACCTATAACAGTTGCATAGGCAGCACCGGCAATTCCCATTTCGGGACATCCCAGTAAACCGAATATCATAATCGGGTCTAAGATTATGTTTGATACAGCACCCGATATTTGAGCAATTGTGGATAACATTGTTCGTCCTGTTGCCTGAAGAAGCTTTTCATATGTGGTATACATGGTTATTCCTATTGAGAAAACGGTGCATATACGAAGATAAGTACCGCCCATTTTGTATATTATTGGGTCGGAGGTTTGAGAACGCATATACGCATTAACTCCAAAGATACCGAAAATAAAGAATACGGCAAATGTACATAATCCGAGAAATATAGAATTTCCGGCAATTCGGCTTGCTTCGGTTCTTTTCTTTTCGCCAAGACTTTTTGAAAGCAGAGCATTTAAGCCTACTCCTGTTCCGACACCGATTGCAACCATCAGCATTTGAATGGGAAATGCAAGTGTGAGTGCATTTACACCATAATCACCCATGTTTTGAATGTCGGCTGTATCGTGCATACAGCTTACAAAATAGCTG
>USPO01000163.1 GCA_900556575.1 uncultured Eubacteriales bacterium | reverse complement strand
GATTGTTAAATAGTGTTCTGTTGTGACGGTTGTGTCACCCCCTCAGTCAGCCGGATGGCTGCCAGCTCCCCCGAGAGGGGAGCCTTCACTCGATTCCGGCTTTAGCGGATTTTTTTACATACCTGTATTGTGCAAAATGCCGAAATTGATAGAATTTTGACTTAATATAATGACAAATAAAAAAATAGGTGGTATAATTACTTTGTAATATATAAAATATATTGCTTAATGTTTAATGATGGATGATTTATTATAATATGGGGTGTTATCCGCTATGGGACGGATAAATCTTGGCTCTTTTGGAGAGACAAGGTATGTACTTCTGCAAATTTGGAGTGTGATACCGAATAGCAGCAGTATAAAAAACTATTAAAGGAGGATAGCCGATAAAAGCCAAATCGCAATTTGGCAGACAAGAATTATTGCGAAAAATGTATATTTCATGGAGGGATATAAAATGAAAAAGAAAACAAATAAGCTGTTTGGATTATTTATATTTGCGGCAATGCTTACTTTATTATTGACGCAGGCTGCATTTGCCGAATCAGCTGATATTACCACTGCAGACGATTTTTATAACGCAATACAGAACGAATCGATTACGGATATGAATATCACCGGCAATATAACTATTGATACATCAATAGAAAAGGCAGTTAATATCGATGTCATGAGCGGTGCTGAAGTGACTTTGAGATATGATGAGGGTGAAAACGGAATAAGCCGTTTCTGTAATGCAAATATTACGGTTGAGGACGGCGGTAAGGTGGTTTTTTCCCACACCGTTTTGAATAATAGCTTAGCAGATCGTTATCTTATAATGAACGGAGATTTTATTTTAAAAAGCGGAGCTGAGGCAAAAATTAATAAACGGACAGCTGCTTACGGAGGAGTAGTTTTTCAAGGTAAATTTGAAAACAACGGAACCTTTGACTGCGGTAACGGCGATGTAAACGGTAAATTATTTGCATATGTAAAATATGACACACCGCTGGGAACGGTTACTAACGGATATATAGTATATAATCTTTGCAGAACAATGCCGTCAGACGAAACAATAGAAAATGAGAAAATAGGTATTACAGCTATAAACGGAACCTTAAAGGTTGGCGAAACACTTACAGCTGAGGTTGACGGCTTTGGTGATTCTAAAGATTTACCAATTAATAATAGAATGCTTTGGACCGGCAGTAGTTCTGATGATAGCAATACATATACCATCAAGCTGGCAGATATGGGTAAAAAGATAAAAGTAAAGTTCAGAGGTATGGGTATTAATGGTATTAGCTCAAGCTATCCTTACGAATATTTGGTCGTCAAAGATAATACAGTAACTGTAATACATAACGGTGCAGACGAGATTGAAACAAATTGTGTACCAAATCTTGACATAGTATATCTTGGCGGAGAAAACGGTGATAATACGAATGACGGAGGTTCACCGGATACGGCAGTGAAATCTATAAGCACAGCGGTAAATCGTGTTGCTGACGGAGGAACAATAGTAGTATGCGGTGATGTTCAGATGAATTCTGGAAGTACATATGTCAGGAAGAATGTTACTTTTACAAACAGTGACGGAGAAAATACATATGCAGCATCGTTTACCGGTGTATCGGATGTGGGTAGTGAGTTTTATCTGTCAGAACCTTCGATTACTGTTAAATTTACAGATATAGAATTTAATAATACCATACGTCTTGCTTCGAGTTATGAAGGATGCAAATATATAATGGATAATGTGAGTACGAATGAAGGCGGACGCATTAAAATATATGTTACAGGAGAAGGATCGTATGCTTACTACTTATCATTTGCGTTAGATATTATAAATTCGGATAATTTAGAGATACCGATATATAACAAATGTGAAAATGATGCACCGGTAATTAAACTTAACAATTCAAGTATAACTATAACAAGTAAATCTGAGGGAAACATTGGAGATGTAACTCTTTTAAACAACAGTAAGCTGAAGACCTGCCAGCCAATGAATAGCCTGACTGCGGATAATACGGATAATACAATTGAGTTGATGGCGGATGAACAGGGCAATATTATACCGATAAGTATTGAGGGAGATATTACAATAGCCGACAACAAGCCTATAAATGTAGTATATGAGAATGCGTTTACGGAGGGACAAACTCTTTTCAATTCGTCAAAGCAAAATGACTCTTTAACAGCGGATAAATTCTCGGTTTCACAGAAGGGACTTGTGTTAAAGAAGCTTTCAGACTCAAACAGCATAGTTACGGCAAAGGATGAAACCGAAGACACAAGCTATATGATGGAAAACAAGGGTACAGAAACGGGAGCGAACAATACAACCGCAACGTATTTCAAGATTACAGCTCCTATAACGGGAACGATAACCAAAGTAAATGTAACAGGCAACGGAGAAACGAAGCCATTCAATTGGGAAAATCCCGTTAATGTATCCGGAGGAGTTGAGGTTACGCTCGGATTGATAGTTGACGGACTTTTGGACGAAAACGCAGCAGCGGAATTAATTGTTAAATAATTAGGAGGTAATTATAATGAAAAAATTTGAACAGCCGATGCTTTCGGTAAAGGTATTTAACAGAGAGAGCATATTGACAGCAAGCGGAGTAGGGCAAAAGACAGCGGCGGAAATGGCAAAGGATAAGCTTGTTGAACTTAATGTAAAGGAAGCAAATATAATAACAGTTGAGTGGTAAATCGCTGATATTTGAAAATTTCCGTCTATAAGGGATACAGGGCAGTGCGGCAAAATGAAAACTTTGCCGCACTGCTCTTTTATTATGCTGATTTATCATTTATTTTAATTATAACATATTCCAATTCTGGTATTAAAAAAATAATACCAATCTGGCTATTTAATTGCCAATAAAAATATGCTATAATATAAGTATAAAATAAAGATAGACCCTGTATTTCAGAGCGGACAATGAAAACAGGATTTCTGTTAAAAAAGATTGGAGGTTTTTCTTTTGAGAAAACAAAGATTAACGGCAATTGTTTCTGCGGCTGCTATGTTTGCATCAATGCTTACACCGTTTGCGTCTGCATATGCGGACGGTACGGCAGAGCTGTATGTCGGTGCGGATAAGGAATTCCAAACCATAAGCGAAGCTGTTGCGGCGGCAAAGGAAATAAATCCTCAGAGCGAAGAGGACAGAGTTACGATTTATGTCGAACCGGGAAATTATGAGGAACAGGTTAGAATCGATAATCTGAAGTATATCACAATCGCACAGGACGAATCAACAACAGGTACTGTAAATCTGTACTGGCATTACTGTACGGGTTATTGTGCCGGTGACTGTGACCTTGACGGCTACTACAATCCCAAAGTAAACTGGAGTGATGACCGTACTTGGAACGGTTACAAAGACGGGGATGAAAAGTTCACAAAGTATGAGCTTGGACAGCAGCTTACAAAGGGCGAAACAATGTCATATTACGATACGGACGGAGTCGCTCATAAGGATGTAAAAATCAATACAAATCATCTCGGTGATTTCAGAGATCAGGCAGCCCTGTATATAAACAACGGTTCATCAGATATTGTTGTTAAGGATTTAAACATTATAAATACAATTCCGGTAATGGTAACGGAGGGTGAGAAGAATGTCGGAGTTGCTCCGCAGGAGGATAGAAATTCCGACCATGCAACAAGCTATGTTTTACCGCGCCGTGATAACCTTGCGGTGTGTGATGAAAATACCGTTCCAGACGGTACACAGAGAATAAGGGACGCATTGGCAATAAGCGATGATGTTAAGAAGGTAAAGACCTTAGAGGCTTTCACAGATTTAACACCGGGCGAAAGTGCATATCTCGTTCGTTCAAATAAATATAATGAAAGAGGTCACGCAATAGCGTCGAGCGGAGATAAAATTACCTTTGAAAATGTTCGTGCAAGAGGAAATCAGGACAGTATTTATATCGATACGGGCAGATTATATTTTAAGGACTGCAATCTTATAGGCGGTACGGATTATATTTACGGTGATGCAACAGCCGTATTTGATAATTGCCTGCTCGGTGCGGAGGGTATGACAAATGCGTCATACGGTGCTACGATTACAGCGGCAAACCATAATGTGAAGAATCCTTACGGATACCTCTTCTATAACTGTACGCTTTACAATATGCTCGATAACTTCACAAATTCATGCTTCGGCAGACCGTGGAGACAGGATGCACAGATAACCTTCTATAAAACCAAGCTTGATGATACAGCGGAAATAGGAGCCGGTGCTGCCGGAATTACTGACGATGGCTGGAACGATATGTCGGGTAATCAGGCAAAACTTGCACGTTTCTATGAGTACGGAACATACAATGCAAGCGGCAAGGCAGTAGATACATCAAAGCGTATTGAAAATGAAAACGGCTTTGGCTCTGTGCTTGATGACTGGCAGATACTCGAGTTCAATCCGAGAAACTATTTCAACAGCTCATACTGGGAATCAAAGGGCGAATGGGACCCGATGAATTTCGGTGAGGAATATCTCACAAATGTAGATAAAGCAATTGCAAACGCAGATGTAACAGTTCCGGAGGGAGAGGAAACAACGGTAAATCTTCCGTCGGCACCGTCGGGAATTAAGTTCAAGTGGCAGTCTGCATCAAGCAATGCGGTAGTATCGGCAGACGGAACAAAGCTCAGTGTAATTCGTCCGGCAGCGGGTGAGTCACCGATTACAACAACAGTTACTTTGTATGCGATGGATGA
>USPO01000162.1 GCA_900556575.1 uncultured Eubacteriales bacterium | reverse complement strand
TAATGACTAATGATACAACAGTAACACCTTCATCAAATACAGCATCATCTACAAAGGCACCGAGTACGGACGGAAAATCACAGGCAGCACAGACAACTGCGGTTCAGACTCCAGTGCCTACACAGATTCCGGCACCGGTATTTACATCAGCGTCGGCATCAAGTGTAAGACCTACCGATACAGAAGGTGGCACATATTCAACAGGTGCTGTATTAACAAATGACCCTATGACAAAATGGGTACCTCAGAAGAGCGGAAACGGTGGTATTGGCGAGTGGATAGAAATATCAGCAAGTACACCACAGCATGTAACAGGAATAAAGGTGATGAACGGTTATCAGAAAAACAGTTCGACTTGGGCAAATAATAACCGAGTTAGTAATTGTACAATTATGTTTAGTAACGGAACATCGATGAGCTGTACGCTTCCCGATACAATGGATTTGATAACCATAGATTTGTCAACAGCGATAGACACTACATATATCAGATTAAAAATAGACGGAATATATAGCGGTTCAAAATGGAACGATACAGCAATAACATATCTTGGAGCATATTAAGTTAAGAGGGAAAAATGAAATATAGAAAAGAACATAAAAAAATAAATGTATACAAAGTAGTGCTTACTGTTTTGGCGGCAGTAATAGCTGTGGAACTGGTGGTAATAGTATTTACATTAATAGGTTCGGATAATAGCAGCAAAAAAAAGCCTGTTCTACCAAATTCGTCCGCAGAAAAGCAGACAGAAATACCTGTTGAAGTAACGGCAAGTCCGGATGTTACTTCAACTCCTGAAGTTTCACCGACTCCGGAGGCAACACCGACGCCGGCACCGATTGTAAGGAGAGGGACAAAGCAGGTTATTCCGCAGGACGTGAGACAAGTAATGGCGGGAAAATCAATGCCGTCCGGTGCAAGTGTAGAATATGATGATTTGTCATATTTAACAATTCCATACTATAATTTTAATTATGAAATATCAACTGGTCATATGATAGTAAGCAATACAGTGGCTGATGAAGTTCTGGATATTTTTGCTGAACTGTTTGATATAAAATATCCTATTGAAAAAATGGAGATAATAGACTATTACGGGGCTGATGATTATGCATCAATAGATGACAACAATACATCTGCATTCAATTATAGACTATCCACTGATGGCAGCGGAAGATTGTCAAATCATGCAAGAGGACTGGCGATAGATATTAATCCTAAAATTAATCCGTATGTAAAATCAAATGGAACAGGTTCACATTCAAATGCTAAGGAATACTGGTCAAGAGACTATACGAAATGGACGAATGCTGTTGACAGAGCGGCATATATAGGACCTGAGAACAAAATATATGATATATTTATGAATGAACATTCCGGATGGGAATGGGGAGGCTCATGGTCAAGTTACAGGGACTATCAGCACTTCCAGAAGAAAAGGTAGTTTATAAATAAGTGATATTTTAAATTTTTGATGAGGAACAGCGAATTGCCGAAATAATTCGCTGTTCCTCGTTTTATATACTCAATTAAGACGAGAATTTAGGAATAAATATTATAACCTTCAGAAATTCTAATATATCTTTTTTAATATCGAGAATATATATCTAAGAACATAAAGGTCCTTAATCATGCCGCACCGCATACACTACATTACGTTTTACCATAAAAAGGGTAATTATCGAGAGGAAAAGCAAAAAAATTGTAAATATGCGTTTTTAATCAATGGAAAATATTTCTTGCGATTAATTGTTCAGGCAAACTCGGGTTATAAATAACATATGTCGATAAAAAAGATAAAATAGTTTTCGTGCAGGATAATATAGTTGATTGAAAAATTGATAAATAGCTGATATAATTAAATCATAAAATAAAGTGCACTTAAAAATAAAATACATTCAGTAATCAGAGAAAGGATTAAAGAGGTGAAGGCAATGAAGATTAGACGGCTTTTAAGCTTAATTTTGTCATTTGCAATTGTATCTTCCTTGTTTGGTGCATTGACTGTCAATGCAGAATACAGTGAATTCGAGGGTGTTTATACCTGGGATTTTGAGGATATAAGCAGTGACGGAAATGAAACGATTGATTATAATGGGCTTCAGCTTGTTATGGATGATACGGCATATGTTTCGGACGGTGCGTTCAGAACTACAAAGAGCTTTGTTGATACCCATTATATTAAATTTACTCCGCAGTACGGAGGAATTATAACGATGAGTTATAAGTACAATGGTGACAACAGCAACAGATATGTGCGTGGATATATATCGGAAGGCGAATTCGGAAACAATGCGCAGAGAGGTGATGCTGCTTCCGGAGTTGATTATGTTACTGTTTCAAGAGAGGTATCGCCGGGAAAGGACTATTATTTATATGTAAATTCGGCAGATTCAAACAAAGGCGGATTTGGAGCTATAATAAATATGATTACTTATGAAACGGGAAGCTATACGGTAACGTTCAGGGATGGTTCAAAAATATTGACATCGGAAACCGTAAATGCAGCTGAAGGAGTGCAAAACGTACCTGAGCCGGAACAGCATAATAACAGAAGATTTATCGGATGGTATGTTGACGGCAGCAGAGATACAATTCTTGATGATCCTTCACAGTACAGTATAGTTGAAAATACAACGTTTGAGGCGGCATATGAACTTGACTGTGAGGAAAGTGAGGCAAATGCATATTTATTTGCATATTTTACAAATAACAATGAAGGTGAAAAGCTTTATTACGGAGTAAGCAAAGACGGATATAATTTCAGAACTTTGAATAACGGTGATCCGGTATTTGAATCATCACTCGGTACAAAGCATTTGAGAGATCCTTTTATATTCAGAGGTGAGGACGGATATTATTATATAGTAGTAACGGATCTTCATGGAACGAGTACACCTAATTCAACTATTGCAATATTTAAGAGTGCGGATTTGATAAGCATATGCGGAAGTATATTGTTTGATTATAAGCAGTTTGATAATTTTAAAGATACAACAAGAGCATGGGCACCTCAGATTATATGGTGTCCGGAGCATAAAAATGATGACGGCACGGTCGGTGCATATATGATTTATCTTGCTATTCTCAGAACATCGGACGGCAGTAAAGTAGGAACTGTTATGTATCATCAATTTGCAACGGATTTGATGGACGAAACAACTTATACAGAACCGGAAATGATGCTGAAGGGACAGGAAGACGGTCAGTATAAAGACGGCGGAGCAATTGACGGCGATATTATTTATGATTCCGTAAATAACAGATACCTCATGTATTTTGACGGCGGAGCAATTGCGGAATGTGATACGGTAGACGGAATATACGAAGAAATAGAAACAAGAAGCTTTGATAGGTCTATAAGAGTCGAAGGCTCAAATATGTATAAAATATACAATCAAAATAAGTGGGTTGTAATGGCTGACGGAAATGCGTTTGGTTCAGGCTTTAATGTTGCCGAAACAGAGGATTTTAATACATACAGAAAGCTTACAAAAAATACGGACTATACAATAGACTTTACTCCGAGACATGGATATGTAATTCCTATATCAAAGGAACAGCTTCAAATATTGTTTGATGAATACGGAGAAATCGAACTTCCTGATATATTTTCCGAAGATCCGCTCGATTATGTGAATTTGCCGTATAAAAACAAGGATTATAAAATAAGCGGAAATATAAATCTTCCGAATAGTGTTGAAGGATTTGAGGGAACAACAATCTCATGGCAGTCAAGCAATGAGGAGGTTATAAGCACTCAATCCAAGCAGTTTACGGATGCGGAAAAAGCAGAATACGGAGAAAACTATACGGAATATCCGGCGGGACGTGTAACAAGACAAGCGGAGGATACGAATGTTACACTGACAGCGACTGTAACAAAGCCGAATGAAGAGTCATATACAAAAGAGTATAATGTAACGGTAAAGGCAGCTCCCGAAAAAAATTATAAGCAGATGAGTGAGGACGGAGATTTTAAGGGCTATTTGTACGCATCTTTTATAGAACCGCCAAAAAATGCAGAGGGACAGCAGGTATATTTTGCATCTTCAGATGACGGCAGAAATTGGAGTGATTTAAATAATAATAAGCCCGTATTAAAATCAACATTAGGTACGGGAAGTACAAGAGATCATTATATAGTACGTTCACCGGAGGGCGATAGATTTTATATCATTGCAACAGATTTAAATTGCTTTGAAAGCGGAAAAACATGGGATGATTATGCGAACAGAGGAAGCAAATCACTTATGGTATGGGAGTCGGATGACCTTGTGAATTGGTCGGAGCAAAGAATGGTTAAGGTTGCTGATGATAACACAGGCTGTGCATGGGCTCCGGAAGCAATATATGATGAAATCACAGGAGAGTATATTGTATATTGGTCGGGACAGGATATAAATCCGGAAAGTGAATCTTACGGAAAAAAAGTAGTATATTATTCAAAAACCAGAGATTTCCATTCGTTTGGTGAACAGCATAAGTTTGTGTATCCGAATGAAACGGACGGAACAGTTAGCGGTACAAGTGATAACTTTATAGATACAACAATGATTGAGGGAAGCGACGGAAACTTCTATCGCACAACAAAGTACGAGGGTGTTTCTCCGACACAGGTATTCCTTGATGTAAGTAAGTATCCTCTTGGTACATACAGCAGAGTTAAGACAAATCTTTCTGAAAGTACTTTCCTCGGAACGGAAGGTCCGGGGTGGTTCAAGCTTAATAAGGACGATGCGGAAGCAACAGGTAAAAAATATTGTCTGAT
>USPO01000161.1 GCA_900556575.1 uncultured Eubacteriales bacterium | reverse complement strand
CCTGAGGGGACACTAAATATAATAGAAGATACTTCGCGTGAAACAGCAACTCAGCTTATGAAAATGAACGGATATGTGGATTTGTTAATCCCACGCGGCGGTAAGGGACTTATTCGTTCGGTTGTTGAAAATGCGACTGTTCCCGTTGTTGAAACGGCGGCTGGCAACTGCCATGTTTATGTTGATGCGGACGCGGATATTGATATGGCGGTTAAAATTGTGCTGAATGCAAAAGTTCAGAGACCGTCAGTCTGCAATGCGGCGGAAACATTGCTTGTAGATAAGAAAATTGCCGATGAGTTTATTCCGAAAGTGCTTAAGGCTTTAAAAGAAAAAGATGTGGAAATAAGAGCTGATGAAGCATCGAGGAAAATATATTCCGATGTAAATTCGGCTGATGAGGAGGATTATTATACAGAGTATAATGATTATATAATGGCCGTAAAAATTGTTGACGGTGTGGACGAAGCGATTGCGCATATCAATAAATATAATACAAAGCATTCCGAGGCTATTGTGACAAATGATTACAAGGCATCACAGAAGTTTTTGAATGAAGTTGATGCAGCCGCTGTATATGTTAATGCCTCAACAAGATTTACGGACGGTTTTGAATTTGGTTTCGGTGCAGAGATAGGCATCAGCACACAAAAGATGCATGCAAGAGGTCCTATGGGACTTGAAGCATTGACGTCTATTAAGTATATTATATACGGAGACGGTCAAATAAGAGAATAACGGCGGTTTAGAGTTTGTTGTACCACCGGACAAAAGGAGAGGGTTTATTATGGCACAGGCAGAACTTCACTTTCTAAAAGGAAGAAGCGAAAACGGATATGTTACATTCGGCATACCGTGGAAGAGAGGAGAAGTCACAGACTGCAATTTTAAAGCAGAGGATGAAACAGGAGAAATTCCCGTATCGTCAAGACCTATTGCGTATTGGCAGGACGGCAGCTATAAGTGGACATCACATACAGTTAAGGCCTGCGGAAATGTAAAGGTTTCGAGCGGAAATGGCATAACCTCAGAGGGAAATACAGTTTCGGAAGATGAAGCAGCAGTTACAGTAAATAACGCAATTGTAAATGTTGTATTTCCTAAAAAAGGAAATGTTTTAATGCAGACGCCGTATGCGGATGCTAAAATAAGGGCAGTTAAGGAACAGCGTTCAGAAGAGGACGGATGCCCTGTAACAAAACAGATTACATACTACGGTGAAGTAGAGAACGTAAAAATAGAGGAAACAGGTGCAATGAAAACTGTTGTGCGTGTTGACGGAGTATATAAGAATGAAAAATTCGGTGCATTTTTGAGATACATTACATATTTCACGGTGTACAATAATGAGTGTGAGATAAATGTAAAGCTTACATTTATATATGACGGAGATGCCAAGAAAGACTTCATAAAGGGTATAGGCATTGATTTTACTCAAAAGATGACAGGTGAGCTGTATAACAGACATATCAAAATTGCCGGTGATTACGGAGTAATGCATGAGGCTGTTCAGATGATGAACTTATGGAGACCGAGATTGGGACTTCCGATTTACAAAAAGCAGATGAGCGGTGAAACTATTGATTTTGACGGAGTCGTAGACCAAAGAAATAATAATCCGGTTGATATGAAGGATATTGATAATGTCACAAAATGGGATTATTACCGTTTACAGCAGGTTACTCCGGACAGCTTTATAGTAACGAAGAGAACGGCTCCTGATGAATGTACATTTATAAAGGCAGGCTTTGGCACACGTTCAAAGGGACTTTTATATGCAGGAAGTAATGAAAGAGGTATTGCGGTTGCATTGAAAGATTTTTATCAGAAAGCACCTTCATCAATCTATGCAAAGGGAATTTCGCAGGATGAATGTACTGTTACCGCATGGATAATTC
This sequence comes from uncultured Eubacteriales bacterium, assembly GCA_900556575.1. Lineage (GTDB taxonomy): Bacteria > Bacillota > Clostridia > UBA1381 > UBA1381 > UMGS1958. The sequence goes on along the minus strand of USPO01000161.1, from coordinate 2,898 downwards.
CACCGGATGCAGAAGCTATGGATATGCGTCATTATGATACGGTAGCACATGACCAAACTTATTATGAAGGTTTCCCGTGGGTGGGCTGTGATGCGTATGGTATTGCTGCGACAAATGAGGCAACGTTATATATGTTTGATGAAATTCCGTCAGATGATGATATAATGGCAAAGGCAGACAGAATGCAAAATCCACCTGTGCTTGTTTGCACACCTGAATACTACCATGATGTAAAGGTAATGGGCGAATGGAGTCTGCCGTCAAGAGAAACACCATTAAAGGCATGGCTTGAAGATGAGCTTGATAAGGCATTTGATTTCTATAAGAATGAAATTGAACAGAGAAGATGGTACGGTACGTTTGACTATGGTGATATAATGCATACATATGATTCTCAGCGTCATTGCTGGAGATATGACATGGGCGGATATGCATGGCAGAATACAGAGCTTGTGCCTACACTGTGGCTGTGGTATGAGTTTTTGCGTACCGGCAGAGAAGATGTATTTACAATGGCTGAGGCAATGAGCCGTCATGCAGCAGATGTAGATGTATATCACATCGGAGAACTTAAAGGACTCGGCAGCCGTCATAATGTAGTACACTGGGGAGATTCGTGTAAAGAACCGAGAATTGCAATGGCGGGACATCATAGGGCATTGTATTTCTTAACAGGCGGAGATTACAGAATGAGAGATGTATTTGATGATGTTAAGGATGGAGACTTTGCAACATTAAATATGGATCCGCTGCGTTTCTTCTATAAGAAGGAAGAAATGAAAATGCCTACTCATGCAAGAAGCGGTCCGGATTGGTCAACCTATTGTTCAAACTGGTATACGCAGTGGGAAATAAACGGAGATACAAAATATCGTGACAAAATACAAACCGGAATTGATGATTTAAAGAAGTCACCTATGAGAATGATTTCGGGTTCAAACTATGAATATGACCCCGAAAGCGGACATCTCGGCTATATAGGAGAAACAGCCGCCGGAGGTTCTCACCTTGCCGTATGCATGGGCGGACCGGAAACATGGATGGAGCTTGTAAATCTTTTGGACGATGATGTATTTAAGGATATGCTTATTCAGTACGGCTCATTCTATTTCCTGCCGGCGGAAGAAAAGAGAAGAATTTCAAACGGCTTATTAACGGGAAACGGATTTGTATATCCGTATATGGCATCTGCATTAGCCGGATATGCTGCGAGAGAGTTAAAGGATGAAAAGCTTGCATATCAAGTATGGCAGGTATTGATTCATTCATTAGCCGGAAAAGATAAGAATGAAGGTTTTGATGAGGAAATAATATCCACTTACAATAACCCGAAGCTGCGTGAAATGTTTTGGATTAGTACAAATTTTACAGCTCAGTGGTGTTTAAACACAATTGTGGCACTTGAGCTTACAAAAGACATGATGCTTGAGGACAAGAGTATGTATGAATTTGAAGATTGGGTAAAGTAAGGGAATAACAGAAAGCTTTATCCTGATATGAATGAATATTTATTCCAACAAATTGAATATTTATTTGATAAATAACGCATATTTTGCAAATGTAGGGTCAAAATAAGGGTCAAAATCCGTTTTAGGCACAAAATGCTTATAAAGACCGAAGATATGCGAAAAATTGCTTTTAAAAATTTCATGAATTAACGGGGTGGGTGTAAAAGCTCACCCTTTTAGTTTGCGTTTTATACTTATATTTATTCATGTATCAAAAAGCTATATTCAAGGTGTTGAAAATATTGATTATATATAGTGATGAAATTTGTCCGAAATGCCGGAGCGTTTAATTAATAAGGGTGTAAAAAGGGAAGTGTAAAATTATTGCTTTTGCACTTCCCTTTTTATTATGCATGTGACAGGATTCGAACCCGCGGCACTAAGAATCGGAATCTTATGCTCTATCCAGCTGAGCTACACATGCGAATTAAACAAATTAATTATATCATTTTTTATGAACACTGTCAAGAGATTTTTAAAATCTTATATTTTTGGTTATTGGTTTTGCTGTATTTATATTTAGAGACGGGTATGGGTAATTGCTATTTGTATAAAATGCACAAATATATAAAGCATGAAAAAAAGTCATTGACTTTGAGTCAATGACTGTGGTATAATGAAATCATAAAGGAGAAAAGAATAATGACGAACAGACAAATAGCGGCGGCAGAAACAAGAAAAAAGCTTATTGAGGCCGCAAGAAATATAATTTGCGATAAGGGACTGACCAATACAACAATAGAAGAGATAACGGAAAAGAGCGGTGTGTCAAAGGGAACGTTTTATACGTACTTTAAACGCAAGGAAGATATAGTATATGAATTGAGCGAAACAATGTTTGATAAAATTCTCAATGATGCAAAAAAATCAGAGGGGGATATATTGAATAGGCTGAAAAGCTATATGATAAGTTTTACGAGATATATAGAATTAAGTAGTGTAAAACTTGCACAGGAGTGGATAAAAAACGTTGCGGATCCGGATATATCAGATGCCGGAACAAGAAAGCTGAACAAAGATACAACAGCAGTTATTAATCTTCTTCAAAGCGGAATAGAAAACGGCGAATTAAATGACGATACTCCGATTGAACAGGTTTCACACACAATAAATGATTTGCTTTACGGTCAGCTCTTATGCTGGGCAATAAGCGGAGGAAAATATAGTTTTGAAGAACGCACAAAAGAATTTTGTGATGCGTATTTAAATAAAATGATAGAACAATATTTAATATAATGAATAATGTGAAAGGAAAGTGATTTACATGTCAAAAATTAATTCGATAAAACTCAATGACGGTGTTGAAATTCCTGCTTACGGTTTCGGAACATTTCATTGCCAAGTACGAAGCCCATGACGGAGAGAACAAAACTGAAATCGTATTCGGCAC
>USPO01000160.1 GCA_900556575.1 uncultured Eubacteriales bacterium | reverse complement strand
GCCGCCAGCGTTCGTCCTGAGCCAGGATCAAACTCTCGATAAAATTGTTATATAAGCCTTTCGGCGTATATTCGAAAATTTGTTAGCTCTTTAACTAACTGCTGACTTCATTCTATTTAGTCTCGTTAAACTTAATCCGAATTTCTGTCATATAAAGAAACGTTTTATCGTTTCTGTTCTTCATCTTTTCGATGAATGACAAGAACTCTGCACTGTTCATTTTTCAATGTACAAATTCATTTACTGTCTCATTGACAGCTTATTTATTATATCATATATTTAAGCCTTTGTCAAGTACTTTTTAAAATATTTTTTTAAAAAGTTTTTCTTGGTTTTAACTTATTTACTTGATATTTACGTTGTCTTGCCGACAACATAAATTATTATACCACAAATCTCAAAAAAGTCAATACTTTTTGTCGAAAAATAGCGTACAAAACATTTGATGTTTTGTACGCTATTTATTAGTTAATTTGTCAACTATACTGATATAACGTCTGCTAAACCGTTTATATTACATTATCTGTCTTCCTGAAAGATACATCATTAAATATATTCCCTGAAACATTGCCGAAACCATCACAACTATTGACGCAGCATATTTTTTATTTTCTAACCTTTCGGCAAGCATTATATAGAGCGGTAATGCCATTGAGGCATATCTTGCACCACTCATCGACCATGTAATTGCTGTATTAAATATAAAATATGCCGCAAAATATAATGAATATACACTTTTATGCCTATGAGAGGATGTCAGCATAATAATAGCTGCAATTGTATACGAAAAAGTCTGCGGCCAAAACAACTCAAGCTTACTCACTATATCACGTCCACTGCTCAATGAATCATTCCACATTATTTGAATTCCTTTTCCGAAGTAACATGAAGTATGCAGCCAAAATTTCTGCTGATATTCCATAAATTTAAAGCAATTTCCCGCATAATGATAATTAATTGCCAAATATATTACAACCCCCAGCGGAATCAAAACAATCCACTTCCCCTGTTTAATACATCCCTTAAAAAAAGCCTTATATTTTTGGTTCTTAAAATGTTCTGCATTATTCTCTATCAGCTCAAACAAATAAGAAATTGCAATCAATACACCAGCACTTCTTGTCAATGCACAGAAAAATCCTGCTGCCGCAGCCGCAATCCATTTTCTTTCCTTTACAAAATACCATGTTAAAACTGCTGTAAGCAAAAATAGACTTTCCGTCATAACACCTCCGCAGAAAAATGTAAATGGTGCAGATGATATTAATATAACTGAAAGCAACGCTATTTTTTCATTATAATCTCTGCAAATAAACGCATACATAAACGGCATTGCTGCACTAAACGCAAGTGTTGATACAATCATTCCCGCAACTTGAGTATTTTTTATTACCACAGAAAACGCTCGTACTAACCAAGGATATAAAGGGAAAAACACGCAATTCAGCGGCTCTCCATCCTCAATCATACCTCCATAGCCATCCTTCGCCAGTGAAATATATCTCGGTGCATCCCATCTGTTCCATGTACTTAGAAATGTATCAAACGTAAAACCATTTGCTTTTTGCATAAGTATTACAGCTGCCGCTCCTATTATATAGACAAAAAATCGAAATATAAGCGCCGAGATAAATATCTTAGCCATAACTTCCCGCCTTGGTTTTTCTCCGCTTCTTAAAGTCCCCGGCGGTATCCTATTGAAGATATTTATACCTATGACAGGTAAAAATCTTATTAAAGAGAGGATGACGACTGACCATATTATACAGCTAAATAAAATATTAAAAATCATAAAACATATTCCTTTTATTTTTTATTATACATTGTAACACATGCCATACAATATTTCAATATATTTTTCAAAAAAAGTACTATACCCCAAATTAATGAGATATAGTACTCAATCATAATTTATTTAACAATAAGGCTGTGACCTGTCATTTCTTCAGGCTTCTCAAGTCCCATCATGTCAAGCATTGTCGGGCAAAGGTCGCATAATGCACCCTCCTCGAGCTTTACATCGCCCTCACCGATAACTATCATCGGAACAGGATTTGTTGTATGAGCTGTAAATACAGCTTTTGTCTCCGGATCGATAAGACAATCGGCATTACCGTGGTCAGCTGTTATTACAGCTTTTCCGTTATGCTCCAAAAGCTTATTTACCATTCTGCCAACACACTCGTCAACAGCTTCAACAGCCTTTACAGCTGCATCCATAATACCTGTATGACCTACCATGTCGCAGTTTGCATAGTTTAAGATAATAACATCATACTTGTCCTCATCAATTGCTTTGCATACCGCATCGCATACCTCGTATGCACTCATCTCCGGCTTTAAGTCAAAGGTTTCAACATCAGGTGACTTTATAAGTATTCTATCCTCACCCTCAAACTGCTTTTCTTCGCCGCCGTTAAAGAAGAATGTTACATGGGCATACTTCTGAGTTTCGGCAATTCTTAACTGTGTAAGACCAAGCTTTGAAATGTACTCACCGAATGTCATGTGAAGCTGCTCCGGCGGATATGCTACCGTTACATTCGGCATTGATGCGTCATACTGTGCCATGCATACATAATTGACACCAAGGAGCTTTCTCTCAAATCCCTTAAACTCCGGATCCACAAATGCTCTTGTAATCTGTCTTGCACGGTCAGGACGGAAGTTAATCATGATAACGCTGTCGCCCTCTTCAATCAGTCCGTTTTCGTCAACAACAGTCGGAACAATGAACTCATCTGTTACACCGTTTGCATATGAATGTTCGATTGCTTCAATCGGATCATTTTCCCTTATACCCTCACCGTCAACCATTGCCTTGTATGCTTTTTCTACTCTGTCCCATGCATTGTCACGGTCCATAGCATAGAAACGTCCGGCAAGCGATGCAACCTTACCTACACCGATTTCCTTTGTCTTTTCGACAAGCTCCTTCATGAAATCAATACCCGATGTCGGCGGAACATCACGTCCGTCATGGAATGTATGAATATATACATTTTCAAGACCTTCCGCTTTCGCCATATCGAGCAAGCCGTAAAGATGCTCATTGTGGCTGTGAACGCCTCCGTTTGAAAGAAGTCCGATAAAATGAAGTTTCTTTCCGTTCTTCTTTGCAGCTTCCATAGCATCTTTCAATGCCTTGTTATTTCTTATAGCTCCCGACTCAATATCCTTTGAAATCTTAACAAGCATCTGATATACAACTCTGCCCGCACCGATATTTGTATGACCGACTTCCGAGTTACCCATCTGTCCGTCCGGAAGTCCTACATAAAGACCGCTTGCCTGAAGCTTTGTATTCGGATACTCCGCAAAATACTTATCAAGGTTAGGCTTTTTTGCTGCAGCAATAGCGTTTCCCTCTATTGTATTATTTAAGCCGTAACCGTCCATAATTATTAAAGCAATAGGTGATTTTGCCATTTTTTATTCCTCCATAAAAAACGGGGATGCAGAAATACAAACATTCATAACCGCACCCCATTCAACATACTTCTGATTTACCGCTCTTACATCATTCAAAATTCAAGGAATATCCTTTTATTATTTGATATACCGGCGGTTTTTATTTACGTCAAAGGGATTTTACTCCGAATGACTGCATTTTTATTTTGCTGCCTTTGTAATTACAGCGAAGTCAGCTGACTTTAATGAAGCACCGCCGATAAGTCCGCCGTCAATGTTCGGCTTTGCAAGTAAACCGGCACAGTTCTTCGCGTTCATGCTGCCGCCGTACTGAATTGTTACAGCCTTAGCTGTCTCATCATCATAAAGCTTAGCAATAAGCTCTCTGATTGCACCGCAAACCTCTTCAGCCTGCTCATCTGTTGCTGTCTTGCCTGTTCCGATAGCCCAAATCGGCTCATAAGCAACTACAACCTTCTTTGCATCCTCAGCACTTATTCCGGCAAAAGCCTTCTTAATCTGAATTGAAATCCAATCCATTGTAATTCCGGCTTCACGCTGCTCTAATGACTCACCGCAGCAAACAATCGGAATAAGACCCTTTGAAAGAGCCTTCTTAGCCTTTAAGTTTACTGTTTCGTCTGTTTCGTTATTGTACTCACGTCTTTCGCTGTGACCCATAATAACATACTGAACACCCATATCAACGAGCATATCCGCACTTACCTCACCTGTAAATGCACCCTTGTCCTCGTAGTGAAGGTTCTCGGCACCAATCTTTACATGAGTACCCTTGGCAGCCTCAATAGCCGGAGCCAAGCACACATACGGTGTACAGCAAACTACTTCACACTCCGAACCCTTAGTTGCCTCTACAACTTCCTTAACGTAGTCATATGTTTCTGACGGAAGCTTATTCATCTTCCAGTTACCGGCAATTATATATTTTCCCATTGTAATTTCTCCTTTAATCGATTTTGAATTGTATTGTGAATATACTCACATACACCATTAAAGTTTGTATCAATATCAAGATTAGAAAATCTTATAATTTTAATACCTTGATTATTAAGTATTAATGTACGTTGATTGTCTTTTAAGTGTGTATCATCTTCATAATGTTGACTTCCGTCAAGTTCTATGCCAAGTTTGGCAGAATGACAGTAGAAATCAAGAATATAATTTAGGACGATTTTTTGTCTGTAAATCCTAACAGGATATGTTTTCAAAAAGTCATACCATAAATGACGTTCTTGCTTAGTCATTGATTTTCTTAAATCTCGTGCATTTGATTTTAGATTTTTATTGTATGGTAAATGTTCATATTTCATATTAGTGTTTAATTGCCACCACTATCGAGATCGTCGATATCGCCGGACTGGTGAAAGGTGCCTCGAAAGG
>USPO01000159.1 GCA_900556575.1 uncultured Eubacteriales bacterium | reverse complement strand
ATGCTGTCATTGTAAGCTTTATCGGTCTCATTCATCAAGCGCCTCCTTTATAAATTTCTCCATAATTTCTATTTCTTCATCTGACATATCAACATTATTCTGCATTTTAAAGAAGTCAGCAAACAACTCTATAGGCTGCTTGTCCTCTTCCGCCTCCGTGTAATCATTATCCTGCGAAGTCCTCTTATTGTCAATTTCTATTCCCAGACAGTTCTTATAAACGCTCTGCACTCTATCCATATAATTCATTTCCTGAAGCTCATCTGTCAGCACAGCGTAAATATAATCCTCCGTATCTCCGAGAGAATAAACCTCATGCTTTAAAAGCTCGTCTATTTCTCCTTTTATCACCCTCAAATCACGGAGTGGTGTAAGCTCTCTTTCTTTTATGCTTACTCCGTTATCATTAATTTCAACTATGGTTACACTTTTCCTGTCCCCTGCCTCTGACTTTGAATATTTCAGCGGTGTTCCACTGTATCGCACTTCCTCTCTTCCCACACTCTGTGCCGAATGTATATGCCCCAATGCCGCATAAGCAAATTTATCAAATACAGTATAACTTACCGCATCTGAACCTCCTATACTTACACTTTCGGAATCTCTGCGTATCAATTCACTTTCTGATGCAATAACCGTTTGATGTGATACAATTACACTTTTCTTTGATGGATTAATATCTTTAAGCACCGCACGAACAGCATCTTCAGTATTTTCTATTTTTTCATCAGGGTAATACACCCTTGCGAACGAAGGACGAATATAGGGCAGCAAATAAAATTCTACTCCGCCTATCTCATACATTCTGATTTCACCGTTATATTTTCCCGATATATATACTCCGCTTTTTTCTATAAGACGGCTCGCAAATTCAATTCTTTCCGGTGAATCATGATTTCCGCTTATCATCAAAAGCGGGATATTTCTCTTTACCGCTTCATTGATAAAATCGTCAAGCACCGGAACATAATCTGCCGCCGGCGTTGACTTATCATAAATATCTCCGGCAGCAACTATTGCATCCGCCTTTTCTTCTTCCGCTATTTTTATTATTTGACTTAGTATGTATTTTTGGTCTTCAATAAGCTGTACACCGTTAAGACGCTTACCTATATGAAGATCCGAGGTATGCAAAAATTTCATCTGTTTTTCCCTTTCTACCGCAATTTCTTCATTAAATTATAACATATTTTTAACGGTATTTCAAGATTTTTTTACCAATATTGTAATAAATATTTTCGTTTGGTTGACAGTTATTCCAAAATGATATATAATTATATATGTAATTATACGAAATCCGGAAGTATGTAATATGGTATTAAAGAAGTACATAGTTTGCGAGAGAAACCTCTCGAAGTAATGGAGGAGATTTTATTATGACATATCAGACAGCATTTAAAAAGCTTAAAGAAAAGTTTGAAAACGTTGATGTATCAAAGCTTAACGACATGGCTATTCAGTTTACATTATCAGATGAGGACTGCGGAGGCACATTCTATGCCGAGGCAAAGGACGGTAAGCTCAGCGTTGAGCCGTATGATTACAAAGATAACGATGCCGTTGTTGACGTTACAAGAGCCGCTCTTACAAAGATTTTGGACGGCAAGCTTTCAGTTGACAAGGCAATTGATGACGGTGACCTTACTGTAAAAGGCGATTTGGAAAAGATTAAAAATGTTGCAGACTCAATAAAGAAGCCGGAAGCACCGAAAGCCGCTAAATCCGAAGCAAAAGCAGAGGAAAAGAAATGTGCTTGTGCCGCTAAGGCTGATTCTGAGCAGGAGGAAAAGAAGTGCGGATGTACTGCTAAGACTGAAGCTAAGCCGGCTGAAAAGAAGTGTGCTTGTGCCGCTAAGACTGATGTAAAAGCTGAACCTGAAGTAAAGACAGATACTAAGACTGCCGCTAAGGCTCCGGCTGCTAAGGCTCCGGCCGCCAAGTCTTCAAGAACAAGAAAGACAGCTGCAAAAAAGGCAACTAAATAAATCATAATCCGGATTGATTGTATAAATGGGAAGCCGTTTTGCGGCTTCCCTGCTTTTTTATTCCGAAATCAACGGCAATTACATGGAAAGGATACTTATGTTTATGAAAAAAGTAAATGTTAAGCTATATGCGGTTACGGACAGGAACTGCCTGAAGAATATATCATTATATGATGCGGTCAAAGATGCATTAGATGGCGGGGTTACACTCGTTCAGCTGCGTGAAAAGGATATGCCGATCGAGGAATATGTCAAAGAAGCAGCGGAATTAAAAGAACTTTGTCATAAATATAATGTTCCTCTGCTAATAGACGATAATGTTGAAGTATGCCAAAGGTCGGATGCCGACGGTGTTCATCTCGGTCAAAACGATATGCCGTGCGATAAAGCCAGAGCAATACTCGGTCCGGACAAAATAATCGGCATTACGGCAAAAACCATTGAACAGGCACAAACCGCCGAAAAAATGGGTGCCGATTACCTCGGCAGCGGTGCGGTATTCGGAACATCCACAAAAGCCGATGCAATAAAAATGGATATGAACACACTAAAAAGCATTTGTTCCTCCGTGTCTATCCCTGTTGCGGCAATAGGCGGCATTAATATAAACAACATAAATCAATTAAACGGGAGCGGAATAAGCGGTGCCGCAATAGTTTCCGGAATTTTCGGAAATAATGATATTACCAGTGCGACACACAGACTTTATAATGAAATTGACAAAATAACCTCAAAATAAGAAAGGGCGTGACAGTTATGCACACAGTATTGACAATTGCCGGCTCTGATTGCAGCGGCGGTGCCGGTATCCAGGCGGATTTAAAAACAATGACCGCAAACGGGGTTTACGGCATGAGTGCAATCACTTCAATAACCGCCCAGAATACCTGCGGAGTGGCAGGTGTATATGACGTATCACCCGAAGCACTGAAGTCCCAGCTCGATGCCGTTTTTACAGATATTTTTCCGGACAGTGTCAAAATCGGAATGGTGTCGTCCGTTCCGCTGATTAAGATTATATCGGAAAAATTAAAAAAATACAACCCCAAAAATATAGTACTCGATCCGGTTATGGTTTCCACAAGCGGTCATTCTCTGCTTGCACCCGATGCACAAAACACTCTTATTTCGGAACTGTTCCCGCTTGCGGATATTATAACTCCAAATGCACCCGAAGCGGAAGTATTATCGGGAATATCCATATTAAGTGAAAGTGATATGCTTTCTTCCGCCAAATTCATGGCAGAAAAATTTAATACCGCCGTTCTCCTTAAAGGCGGACATATTGACGGAAACGATTTACTATATTATAATGAAAACATATTTTGGATAAGAGGTAAATATATCAACACAAAAAACACTCACGGTACAGGCTGCACATTATCCTCGGCAATTGCCTCACAGCTTGCAAAGGGCCATGATATGTACACAGCCGTTATAAAGGCAAAGCACTATATATCCGGCGCTATACAAAACGATATTCACCTCGGACACGGACACGGTCCTCTAAACCATATATGGAATATACAAGAAAGAGGGGAATTATAAATGGCATTTGACGCAGTTTCGGTACGAAGCCTTGTTGATGAACTTTCAAAAGCACTGGTGAACGGACGTATAGACAAAATCCATCAGCCGGAAAAGGATGAACTGACAATACACATACGAACATATACCGATAATTATAAGCTGATACTTTCGGCTGGTTCGGCAAACCCTCGTGTTCATTTTACAGAACATCCGAAAAAAAATCCTCTGACCGCCCCGATGTTCTGTATGCTTTTAAGAAAGCATCTTTCATCTGGTAAAATAACCGCCGTTGAACAAGTAGGCTTTGAAAGAATTATACGTTTCAGCATAGAAAGCTACAATGAACTTGGTGACCTGACCACGAAATATCTTATAGCCGAAATAATGGGCAGACATTCCAACATTATATTAACCGACTCGGATTTAAGGATAATCGACAGCATAAAGCACGTTGATGCAACAATAAGCTCGGTTCGTCAGATAATGCCCGGATTTACCTATGTAAACCCTCCGTCGCAGGATAAGATTCCGCTGACTGATTTTGAACTTGATATGCCGATTAATTTCAATCAGCCGATGAGAGCCGATAAACTTATACTCTCCTCAATCGGCGGAATAAGTCCCTTAACATCAAGAGAAATAGTATACCGTGCATTCGGAACAACCGATGTTCCTTCTCAGTCTTTAAACACAAATAAGCAAGCACATTTAAAAACTGTACTTTTCGCTTTTTCCGAAGAAATCCGCAGTCATCAATACAAGCCATGTATGATTACAGATAACATCACCGGAAAGCTGCTTGATTTCAGTCCTGTTGAAATAAAACAATATGAGGGTACCGCCTCAGTAAAGTACTTTGACAGCATGAGTGAGCTTTTGGACAAATTCTATTACACTCGTGATATGAAAGAACGAATGAGACAAAAGAGTGCGGGACTTGTGAAGATAGTAAACAATAACATTGAGCGTCTTTCAAAGAAAATAAATATTCTTACAAGAACTCTTGCAGATGCTGAAAACAAGGAACTATACCGAATAAAGGGCGACTTGATAACCTCGAACCTATACAGACTTGAACAAGGAATGAAAAAGGCACAGCTTGAAAACTACTATGAAGCAGATATGCCTGTTCTTGAAATAGATTTAGACCCGCGCTTTACACCATCACAGAACGCACAGAAATATTATAAAAAATATTCAAAGGCAAAGACAGCCGAAACAGAGGCTGCAAAACAGCTTGAAATGAGCAGAGCAGATCTGGATTATCTTGAAAGTACAATGACAGCAATAGATAACGCCGAGATA
>USPO01000158.1 GCA_900556575.1 uncultured Eubacteriales bacterium | reverse complement strand
CAGCAGATGCTGGATGACGTGAATTTTGAATGGAGGAGCGATTTTTGAAAAGCGAAAATAACGGTGACAACAGAAATGCGGAGAACAGAACAGTAAGTTCCGCAGGCGGCGCCAGAAAACAGGCACCAAGACAGAAGAACGCTGGATCAAGGACAAGACAGTATCGTGGCGGAAATAAGAACCGCCAGGATAAGCCGTTCCGCCCGACAGCGAAGAAAGCAGCCACAGGCGGTGCTGTAAAGAACAGCAGCAGAAACACACAGAGACCGGTTAAGAACAGCGGCAGACCATCCGGACGGAAAAACAGCCGCAGATCATCCTCGAAACTTAAAATCATACCACTTGGCGGTCTGGAACAGATCGGAATGAATATCACCGCTTTTGAGTATGAAGACAGCATTGTAGTTGTGGATTGCGGACTTTCTTTCCCTGAGGATGATATGCTGGGAATTGATCTTGTTATCCCGGATGTGACTTATCTTAAGGAAAACATTTCCAAAGTGAAGGGCTTTGTGATTACTCACGGACATGAGGACCATATAGGCGGATTACCGTATTTTTTGAAGTCAATCAATGTGCCGGTATACGGTACAAGGCTTACACTTGGACTGGTAGAGCATAAATTGAAAGAGCATAACCTGCTTTCAGATGTAAAGCTTGTAAGGGTAAAGGCAGGAACTATATTGTCTGTCGGACAGAATTTTTCTGTTGAATTTATAAGGACGAACCATTCAATTGCAGATTCGGTAGCACTTGCAATCAAAACTTCGGTTGGTACGGTTATTCATACCGGTGACTTCAAAATTGATACGACACCGATAAACGGCGATATGATTGACCTTGCAAGATTGGGACAGTTAGGACGTGAGGGAGTTCTTGCACTTATGTCGGACAGTACAAATGTTGAAAGAAAAGGTTATGCAATGAGCGAAAGTACAGTAGGTGCGACGTTCGAACAGATTTTTGCAAATTGCAACAAGCGTATTATAATTGCAACATTTGCCTCAAATGTGCATAGAGTTCAGCAAATTATCGATGCGGCGGCAAAAAACGGCAGAAAGGTTGCCGTAAGCGGCAGAAGCATGGAAAATATTGTGGAAATATCCATTCTTTTAGGATATATGAAAGTGCCGGAAGGTGTATTGATAAACATTGACAGCATAAAGAAGTATAGACCTAATCAAGTCGTTATTATTACAACAGGCTCGCAGGGAGAACCTATGAGTGCATTGACGAGAATGGCATTTTCAGATCACCGTAAAGTTGAAATTACAAGTAATGATTTGATTATTTTGAGTGCAACACCTATTCCTGGAAACGAAAAGAGTGTTTCAACGGTAATTAATGAACTTTTCAAAATTGGTGCCGAGGTAATATACAAGTCATTGGCAGAGGTTCATGTATCAGGTCATGCATGTCAGGAGGAATTGAAGCTTATATTAGCACTTATAAAGCCGAAATTCTTTATTCCAGTTCATGGCGAGCATCGTCATCTTGTGCTGCATAAGGAGCTTGCTGCAAAGGTGGGTATTCCGGAAAAGAATACATTTGTATTGTCAAATGGTTCTGTTCTTGAATTGGATGCGGATAAGGCAAGAATTGCCGGAACGGTTCCTGCTGGAAAAATACTTGTTGATGGACTTGGTGTAGGAGATGTGGGAAATATAGTACTTCGTGACAGAAAGCATTTATCTCAGGATGGACTTATTATTGTGGTTGTTACTATTGACCATAACACTCGCACAATGATTTCAAGGCCGGATGTTATTTCAAGAGGATTTGTATATGTAAGAGAAGCAGAAAATCTTATTGATGGAGTTAAGTATACTGCAGAGGAAAGTATCACAGAGTGTCTTGAAAGAAAAAATGTCGATTGGTCTACAATGAAGAGTGCATTAAAAGCATCGGTAGCAAGATATATTTTTGAACAGACAAAGAGAAATCCGATGATACTTCCGATAATAGAAGAAATATAATAAATATAATAAAAATATGCGGCTGCCGTGAAAATTTATTTTGCGGCAGTCATTTTTTATTCAAATATGTATTTAAATTGGTTTTTCGTATTGAAATTTTTCCGGTTATGTGCTATAATACTGAATGTATACTAAAGGACCTCATATTTATATGGTCAGGAATTAAGCAGATTATTCCTAATAATTGGAGCGATAGAAGATGAAACACTATGATAATGACTCAATAGAGAAAAATAGAAAAAATAAAATACTTGCCGTAACTGCGGTTTTGGTTGTATGTGTATTTTGCGGTTTTGGTATGGTTTCTCATCATGTTACATCATTAGAGTCAAGGCAATGTCTCAGCGAGCTTGAAAAGTCCGCAGGGCGTTTAACAACAGAGATAAGAAACCAGATATATAATGATTATAACACACTTGATTTTACGGCAGATGTTATAGCAAACAGTCCGGAGATGACCGAAGAGCAGAGACTATATTATCTTAAAAAAAGCTGTTCGGGAATTTTTGAAGATGTCAGTGTGTTACTTCCTAATAATACTGTTTTTACGGACGAAGGAATTAAAACTTCAAATATTGAATTCAGTGAGGCTTTAAATGCCGAAGGAAAAGGAAATGTAGCCTGTTTTATTCCATCAATAACTGAAAAGGGAAAAAATGATATATATTCAGTAGTAAAAGTAAAAAAGCTGGACGGAAAAATAATTGGTTTACTTTGTGGAACGATTGATTTGCAGGGATTTGTGGAAAATTATCTGAAGGATACATATAGCGGAAAAGCTGACGTGTATATTACTGACGGTAATAATGATGATTTTGTTGTGAATACGTGGAAAGAACATGTTGCGGAAAAAAGGAGCAGCAGGAGTGAAAGAAAAACTAAGCGTGGATTTGATTATAACAAAGCAATAGAAGATATGAAAGAGGGAAAAAGCGGATATCTTATTTGTAAGTCAACTACTTCAAAACAGTATTATTATATGAGATATGAACCTGTGGGAATAGGAAACATGTCACTTATGATGTCCGTTCCGGAGAGTACAGCGTTTGCAAATGTAAACAGTATAAAAAGAACACTATATTTATCTGCAGCAATGGTATTTGCTCTATGTATTGCATATTTTGCATATATTTTAATATGTGAAAGAAGCGAAAAAAAGAAAAATATGTATATGCTGAAAATAGAAAAGACGCTGTTTAGTTCACTGACAGATAATAAAAATATATATACTGCATTGAAGCTTGTAACAAGGCTGTTTAATGCAAAGGACTCCATATTTATAAGTATAAAAAATTCGGCTGCCGAATATGTGTATATAGGTGATGGAAGAAAAATAGAGTTTTCTGAATGGGACAATGGTATTAAGGAGTCGATTTTAAAGATAATAGAAAATTATAGAGATGTTATAAGGGGTACATGGGTAACAAATAAAGTTAATGCAGAAAACATAAATAAAATAGGTTTTGCAGCAACTCTTGATTATAATAATGAAATAATAGGTATAATATGTACTGCAAATCCAAAGAAAATTTATTTTAATTATAACGTGCTTGAGGAAATATCAATAGCCTTTTCAATGGCATTACAAAATGCCGCATATATAGAAACGATTGAAAAAATGGGTACAGTTGATTCACTTACCGGTATTATGAATAGAAACAGCTATCAGAGTCTGGAAGATTTAAATTCCGGTGGAAGTGATAATATAAGTGCCTGCATATATGCCGATGCGGATGGATTGCATACTCTTAATAACAGTAAGGGGCATGAGGAGGGTGATAAGATGCTTAAATGCATTGCAAAGTCAATGTCTGATAGATTTGGAATGAGAAATACATACAGAATAGGCGGAGATGAATTTATTTCAGTTGCATATGGAATGACTGAGGCGGAAATAACGCAGAGAGTTCGTGAAGCAATTCAGGATGTAATAGGCAGTGGATATCATATGTCGGTCGGAATAGGACTTAACAGAGGAAATTACAGCCTTGAAAAAATGAAGAAGTATGCCGAACAGAGAATGTATGAAAACAAATTCCTGTATCATCATACGCAGGACGCTGAAAGAAGAAATGTTATGAAGGATAAAGATGTGCAGAAGATTTCTGTTGATAAAGATGTTTCAGAAATATTCCTTTCGGCTGTTTCGTACAATTATTCCGGAGTGTATATTTTGGACCATGAAACAGATGAAGTTAAGATTGTATATGTTCCGGAGCATTTTAAAAAGACACTTGATAAATATAATAATAAATTTCGCCCTTCAATGAAGGAATATATATCTAACTTTGTTGACGGCGAATGTTCAAGAAAACTGAATTCGTTTTTGGATTATACAATTGTCGAAAAATTGCTCAGCAGCGGAAATACCCTGACATATGTATACAGAAAGATAAATGGAGATAAAATTAGACTTACGGTTTCACGTTCTCTTAATTACTCTGATAATTATAGGGAAAGTGTATGGATATTTGAAAAAGTGTAAATATATTTACGGTTTATATGATTAATAAAGCAAAGGAAAGAGGCAGAGGAGTTGGAGGAATTAAAACTAAGCAAGGAACTACCGATAGGATTTATGGATTCGGGACTCGGAGGATTAAGCGTACTGCGTGAGGCGGTAAAGCTAATGCCGAATGAGGATTTTATATATTACGGTGACTCGGCTAATGCACCATATGGAACAAAACCGCCGGAGGTTATAAGAGAACTTACCTTCAATGTAGTTGAGGGACTTTTAAAAAGAGGAATAAAGGGACTTGCGGTTGCCTGCAATACTGCGACGAGTGCGTCAGTACGTCCTCTGAGAGAGCGTTATCCTGAATTGCCAATTGTAGGAATAGAA
>USPO01000157.1 GCA_900556575.1 uncultured Eubacteriales bacterium | reverse complement strand
TTCATAAGAGAAAACGAAAAGGCAAAGCAGGCAGTAACAACTCCGAACTGCCGTGAAAAATGTGCGGGCTGCGGTGCAGCATCATTCGGAACGGGTGTCTGTCTGGAAAAGAGAGGTGAGAAGCATGAGTAATTACATACTTAAATATGGACGAGATGACCGTGTGAAGTATATTTCTCACCTTGATTTTATGAGGTGCTTCCACCGTACCGTAAGAAGGACAGATTTAACATTTATATTCTCCCAAGGCTTTAATCCTCACCCTGTAATGACAATAGCACAGCCTATGTCGGTAGGAGTGACCTCGGAATGTGAATTTATGAAGGTAGGTTTTGAGGACGGCTATAAGCCGAGAGAGATTGTAGAAATATTAAATAAAGCATTTCCTCCGGGTTTTAAGGCATACAGCTGCTTTAAGCTGAATGCAAAGGAGATTGATATTACAAAGATAGATAAGGCACTTTATGTTGTGGAAATGGAGCATGAAGGCAAAATTGACCTTGAAAAATTTCTTGAAAACAAGGAGCTTATAGTACCAAAAAAAACAAAGAGCGGAATTAAGGACAGTGATATTCGCCCTCATATCTTTGAAATGAAGGAAATATCGGATAAAGACGGCATTTTAACACTTGAAATGCTCATAAGTGTAGGCAGTGCATACAACCTAAAGCCGGAAACCGTTGCAGATGCGATGGAACGTTACTGTGATGGTTTTAAGCACGGTTTTATGAATATTCACAGAAAGGCCATGTACGGCGGAAATGTGGAGAGAATGAAAAATATAGCATAAGCAAAATGAAGGGAGTAATGAAAAATGAGAAAAAATTTTGGTTCAAAGCCTTGGACATACCCGCAGCCGGTGCTTATTATAGGCAGCTATGATGAGGACGGCACACCTGATGCAATGAATGCCGCATGGGGCGGAATAAGCGATTATAAGCAGATTTCAATGTGCTTGAGTGCGGGTCATAAGACGGTTAAAAACATACTCAAAAAGAAAGCATTTACTGTAAGTATGGCAGATACAGAGCATACCGCAGAGTGTGATTATGTTGGAATAGTATCTGCAAACAAGGTTGCTGATAAGTTTGCAAGAGCAGGTTTTCATGCTGTAAAGAGTGAGTTTGTGGATGCACCGATTATAGAAGAACTTCCTATGACTCTTGAATGTACACTTGTAAGCTATGATGAGGAAAGCGGAATTATGATAGGCGAAATAGTTAATGTAAGTGCTGATGAAAAAGTACTTGATGAAAATGGTAATATTTCACCGGAAAAGCTTCGTCCTATCACATTTGACCCTGTAAACAATGCATATCTTGAACTTGGAGCAAAGGTAGGAAATGCATTCAGCGACGGAAAGAAAATTAAATAATAAAAAGAATGCCGTTAATGAAAAATTGACGGCATTCTTTTCGGTTAAAGCATAGCCTGCAATCTGTACTTAGGTTATAATTATATATTTTGGCTCGATAAAAACTTAAAGTTTATTGTATTTTACGTCTTGCAAGAATAATATCTCTGTGCTATAATATTCAAGGCTTTTAAATAAGGGAATATATTATTTGAGAAACATATTTTATAGGAAAGAGAAGTGATATTTATGACAAAAGACTTAACAGTCGGATCACCTATGAAGCTTATTTTAGGTTTTGCTGTACCGCTCCTTTTCGGACTGCTTCTTCAGCAGATGTACAGTTTGGTAGATACAATGATTGTTGGAAAAATGCTCGGTGCAAACGCTCTTGCAGCGGTAGGCGCATCGGGTTCTATAAACTTTTTGGTGCTTGGATTTTGCATGGGATTGTGTGCCGGATTTGCAATTCCTATTGCACAGCGTTTCGGTGCAAAGGATATGAAAGGATTGAGAAAATATCTTGCAAACAGTATGTGGCTTTGTATAATAGCATCTGTAGTTCTGACAACTGTTACTGTTATTCTCTGTAACTGGATTATGAAAGTGATGAAAACACCGGATGAAATATATACGGAGGCTTGCGGATATATAAGAATTATGTTCATGGGAATACCGGTTATAATTCTTTATAATATGCTTTCAGGTATAATTCGTTCACTCGGTGACAGTAAAACACCGGTTATATTTCTTGCAATGGCTGCGGTATTAAATGTATTTTTGGATATACTTTTCATAGCAGTGTTTAAAACCGATGCATCGGGAACAGCGCTTGCGACCGTTATTGCGCAGGGGATATCGGGAATAGCATGTTTCTTCTATATGAAGAAAAAATTCCCCGAGCTTGCAATTCAGCCGGATGAGCTTAAATGGAGAAAAAAGTATGTGAAAAATCTTTGTCTTACCGGTGTACCGATGGGCTTACAGTATTCAGTTACGGCGATAGGAAGTGTAATACTTCAAAGTGCGGTTAATACTCTTGGAACAGCGGCGGTTGCTGCAATGGCTGCGGCATCTAAGCTTAGCTTTTTCTTTAACTGTCCTTATGATGCATTGGGTACGACAATGGCCACATACGGAGGTCAGAATGTCGGAGCCGGAAAGCTTGACAGACTTACAAAGGGACTTGTTTCCGCATCGGGACTGGGTATAGTGTATGCAATACTTGCATTTGTTGTGCTTTATATCTTTGCTCCGGAGCTTTGTCTTTTATTTGTTAATTCAGAAAGTACCGAAATTATTTCATTAATGAAAGAATTCTTGGTTATAAATTCATCATTCTATGTATTGCTTGTACTTGTAAATGTTGTTAGATTTATGATCCAGGGAATGGGCTTCGGTATATTTTCAATATTCTCCGGCTTGTCTGAGATGGTAGCAAGAGCATTATTCGGATTTATATTTGTTCCGATGTTTGGATTTACTGCCGCATGCTTTGCGAGTCCGGCGGCATGGCTGTTTGCAGATATGTTCCTTATTCCGGGATATATTTATTGTCTGAAAAGGCTGAAAAAGCAGCAGAACGAATAATGCGTAAGATTTGCTTATGACTGAAATCGGTGCGTAGTGAAAGGGTAATAGATATGAGAAAAAAATTCAAGCCTTATATTGCTGTTTGGGCTGTATTATTTGCATTATTTAATATATGTACATTTGTATTTCCACTTTCGGCAGAAAGAGATACATCTTATTGGATAGAATATGTGCTTATTACACTTACATTTCTGGTAAGTCCGCCGGCGGTTTATATTATAGCTAAGAATGAGCTTTTCAATAGAAGAAAGAGGCTTATTGAGGCGGCAATATATTTGGAAATATTACTCATATGTGCAGTGGGAATTATTATTATGACCACAGATGTATTGGGAATAGGTGAGCTTATAATATGCACAGCAATGTTTTTAATTGGCATATTTACTCTTATTAATTCAGCATTGGCTGCATCTATGATGTCATATGCAAAGAAAATAAAGAATAATTTGGAAGATAACTGAGTTTTTAATGAGGGATGCAGTGAAACTGAAATGTGTTTTGCTGCATCCCTCTGTTCTTTTTTAGTTTTGTTGCAGTAAAAATTTGTTAAATTAGGAGGTATAAAAATGAAGGCAATTTTTATAGATATTGATAATACAATTTTAAGCTTTGATGAATATGTAAAAAACACAATGCAGACCGGATTTAAAAAATATGGGCTAAAGTTGTTTGAGCCGCAGATGCAGAGTGTTTTTAATAAAATAAATAATAGATTATGGAAAATGATAGAGGATAAACAGCTGACATTTGAGGAACTGAGTAAAATTAGATGGAATACTATATTTGATGCGTTGGAAATAGATTTTGATGGAGTAGTATTTGAAAAATATTTCAGAGATTCATTATATGACAGTGCAATTCCGGTAGATGGTGCATATGACATGCTTGATTATTTAAAAGGTAAATATGTCTTGTGTGCGGCAAGCAACGGTCCCTTTGAGCAGCAAATACATCGTCTTAAACTGGCAAATATGCACAAGTATTTTGATTGCATATGTATATCCGAAAGAGCCGGGGCGGCAAAGCCGTCCGAAAAATTTTTTGATTATGCATTTGAAAAGCTGAATGAGGGAAGAAAAGATATAATTAGTCCTAATGAATCTGTGATAATAGGAGATTCGTTGACTTCCGACATTGAAGGGGGTATAAGGTATGGGATGAAAACTTGCCTATATTCAAAGAAATTAAAAAACACAAATGCAGATTGGGAAATTAGCAGGCTTGAACAAATAAAGGATATTTTATAATATATTTTTTAGGATTAGCAAATTTCTCGCTAATTCTAAAAAAATGCTTGACAAATACCCCTATGGGGTATATAATATATATGACAAGGTTAGATGAAAGTAACTCATTTATTAGTGATTTTGGAAAGGAGTAGGATATTATGGAATGTGAATGCTGCGGAAGGAAAAAAGAAAGAACCTCTGATGAGCATAAAAAGCTTATTAATAGATTAAGCCGCATAGAGGGACAAATTCGCGGTATAAAAGGTATGGTTGAAAAGGATGCTTATTGTACGGATATTATCACACAGGTGGCGGCTGTGAATGCCGCATTGAATTCGTTCAATAAAGAATTGCTTTCAACGCATATTAAAACCTGTGTTGCAAATGATATAAGAAACGGAAAAGATGAGGTAATAGATGATTTGCTGAAAACCTTGCAGAAATTGATGAAATAGGAGGTTAATATAAAAAAGATGAAACAGTTTAATGTTACAGGTATGAGCTGTGCGGCATGCAGTTCTCGTGTTGAAAAAGCGGTTTCAAAGGTTGAAGGTGTGAAGTCATGCTCGGTCAGCTTGCTTACAAATTCAATGGGAGTCGAAGGTACGGCATCAGATGCTGACATAATAAAGGCAGTAGAAAATG
>USPO01000156.1 GCA_900556575.1 uncultured Eubacteriales bacterium | reverse complement strand
CCCATGAAAATATTTTATTTTAACATATTTCTTACTGCTCCAGGTCCGGCAAGCATAGCCTTGAAATCATTCTCTACCATTTCGGCAATTCCTGCATCGTATAAGCTTACGCCGAAAATTGCTGCATTTGATAAAATATCATTAAGCTTTCCATCGGCACTTTCCGACTCACCGAATTTAATTCCGGCAAGCTTTGCGTCAAGCTCTTCAAGCATTGGGTCAGCACTTCTTGTAAATTCATTGCCGTTATCGTCAATTCCGATAAGGTATCTCAGCCATCCGGCTATTGCCTTTGAAATTGCCTTTAAATCACTTGTGTTAAGGGTATCCGAATTCATATATGACTTAATTGTTTCGCCGTATCTGATACCTACCTTTTGTGAAGTATCGGTTGCAATTCTCTGCGGCATATCCGGAATATTCGGATTTGGAAGTCTGTCTTCAATTACTTCTCTTACAAATTCTTTCGGGTCGATAATTTCCGGATTTACAACCACCTTAATTCCTTCAGCAGCAATTTCATGCACAAGCTTGCTTAAATCTTCGTCAGCCATCTCTTCCCAAATTGAATTGTAGCCGAGCATACATCCATAGACCGCAAGTGCTGTATGGAGCGGATTTAAACAGGTTGTAACCTTCATTGTTTCGGATTTATTTACTGTTTCGCGGGTTGTCATGAATACACCTGCTTTATCAAGCTGTGGTCTGTCGTTCGGGAAATTATCCTCGACAACAAGATACTGTGCTTTTTCTGCATTTACAAACGGCGCTATATATGTACCCTTTGATGTAACTATTGGTGACATTTCTTCAATGCCTAAATCTTCAAGACGTGACTTTACAATGTCTGATGGTCTCGGAGTTATTTTATCAATCATACTCCAAGGGAAGGAAATTTTATTGTTGAGGTAGTCAAGGAAACCGTTTTCGGCAAGTCCGTTTTTAACCCAGCCTTCGGCAATTGTCATAACACTCTTTTGCAGTTTTTCGCCGTTATGAGAACAGTTATCCATGCTTACTACTGCCATTGGCATTGCACCGTTCAAATAGCGGTGATATAAAAGAGAGGCGGTAATGCTCATTGCGTGCTTAGGGGCAGAAGGACCGTTTTGAATATCTGCCGCAGCGAGCGGTGTTAAGCTGCCGTCTGTTCCTGTTATTGCATAGCCCTTTTCTGTAATTGTATAGCTGAGCATTTTTAAGGACGGCTTGGCAAAAATTTCTCTTAAATAGTCAAGCTCCGATGCTTTTACACCTTCGGCAATTCCGGCTAAAACTTCAAGCTCAAGATTTGATTTTGAATCCATTACTACCGATAAGGTCAAATTATCAAATGCATTATAAATCTTATCAATGACATCAAAATCAAAGGTTTCTACTGCGATAATTCCGGTCTTGGTCAGCCCCTTGTTTAAAAGCTCCTGGTTAATTGAGCCTATGAAGCCTCTGAAAATGTTTCCGGCACCAAAATGTACCCATTCCGGGTTTGCCCTTGTTTCTGCTTTCATAGCTTCAATATCATATTCCGGAAGCTTAATTCCGGCAGACTGCCATTTGGCTGTGTTGGTTAATTCGTTTAGAGCAAGTTTCATTGTTAAATTCCTTTCATAATGTGTATTTATTGATTAATCTTATAATATCACAATTTAATCAAATTTTCATACCGTATATTGATAAAAACATTGCATTTATTGCGTGAATTTAATAAAATATAAAAAAATTAACTTGATAAAATTGCGTAAATGTGATATGATTATTTTAGTTTAAATCGGAGTAATTAGTCTGCATTGTTTTCGTCAGATTGTTAAGTTGTAAATGTAAAACGGGAATTATACAAAAGAGAGGAGTGAATTTTGTGCCGCCTATTAATTTAAGCTTATTTGAGGGATATAAATTTGGAATATCACATTCAAGAGATGCGTCACCGGATAATTCGGAGTTTAAGCTGCATAATCACAATGATGTTTATGAACTTGTTTTGTTTGTGAACGGAGCGGCGGAATTTCATGCCGAGGGAAGTATATATAAGTTAAAGCCTTATGATATGCTTGCGGCACGTCCGCAGGAGCTGCATCATATTGTGTGTATATCAAAAAAACCGTATGAGAGGTTTGTTTTGTACCTTTCTAGGGATTATTTCAAAACACCGGGCTGTGAAGAATTTGCAGATGTTTTTGAAAATCGTGCATTGGGTGAGAATAATTTAATTCCTGCAGAGGTTGTGCGTGAAACGCTGTTAGAACCGTTTAACCGATTGTATAAATATAGTATGGAAAAAAATTATTTTGTAGCAAATGCGGTGCTTATTGAGTTTTTGTATCTGCTGAATAATGCAAAAAAGCCGCCGTCAAGGGCAACAGCAAGAGATAAAAGAATTGTTGATGTGATACAGTACATTAATGAGCATTTAAATGAACAGCTGAAACTTGATGACCTCGCAGAGCGGTTCTATATTGACAAGTACCATCTGTGCCGGATATTTAAGCACAGCACCGGATACACGCTTAACAGATATATTAATTATAAACGGCTTTTACTTGTGAGAGAACTTCATGCGCAGGGACAATCTCTTCTGGAGGCAAGTACAAATGCAGGATTTAACAATTATTCTCATTTTTACAGAATGTATATTAAACAGAACGGAGAATCGCCGAGAAATATGGAATAGGGACTGAAATACAGTCCCTATAATTACACTATACCAAACGTGGATTGTAATGCTCCAATAGGGTGTTCAGCTGTACGAGATAGCCGATAAACTGCGGACCTGCCATAAGCTGACCGAAGAATGGTTTTCCATAGTCAAAACTTCCTTCCGAAATTTCCTTAATTCTCTTTCTTTCACACAGTGCAAAGATAGGGGAATTTTTATTTTCCACGATTTTTTGAAGCCTTGCCTTAACCTCCTGTTCGTATATTGGGTTGTGAGTTTTAGGATATGGACTCTTGCGGCGGAGCCGTACATCCTCCGGCAAAATTCCTTTTGCAGCCTCACGCAGAATGTTTTTAGAAACATTATTGCGGTTTTTCATTTCCCATGGAATATTCCATACATATTCTACAAGTCTGTGATCACAGAAGGGTACTCTTACTTCAAGTCCGCTTGCCATACTCATTCTGTCCTTGCGGTCAAGTAAGTTTGTCATAAACTGCATGATGTTCAGATAGGATATTTCTCGTCTGCGTGCCTCTTCGGGGGTATCACCGTCAAATTTCGGAGTGTCCTCTGTAAGCTCGCGGCATCTTTCTTTTGAATATGATGTTAAATCAAGAGTTTCACGAACCTTATCTTTTAAAATATATTCACGCATTGACAAATCATAGCACCAGGGGAAAAATTCTGATTTAAATGCATGCGGATCACGGAACCATGGATAACCTCCGAATATTTCGTCAGAACATTCTCCTGATAATACGACAGTGTGATGTTTTTTGATTTCACGGCAGAAGTAAAGGAGCGAGGAATCGCAATCTGCCATCCCCGGTAAATCCTTTGCAAGTACTGCTTCGTCAAGAAGGGAAGTTAATGCGGAATTAGGGCATGTAAGATAGGTGTGAAGTGTATTAAAAACACTGCTCATTCTCGGAACCCATTGAGTATCACTGTCGGGCTGGAATGCACTCGGCTTAAAATATTTGTCGTTTCCTTCGTAGTCAAATGAGTAGGTTTGCAGCTGTCTGCCGTCCTTTTTAAACTTAAGGGCGGCGATTGCCGTTATTATGCTTGAATCAAGACCGCCGGAAAGCAGTGTAGCAATAGGGACATCAGAAACCAACTGGCGTGTAACTGCATCGATAACAAGAGAGCGTACATTTTCAATTGTATCTTCGTAGCTGTCGGTATGGGCATGACTCTTTAGATTATAGTATTTTTTCTTTAATATTCCATGTCTGCCCACCGTCATAAATTCACCGGGACATAACTCATATACGTCCTTAAAGACACCTATACCCATTGTTCGAGCTGGAGATACCGCAAAAAGCTCGCATAGGCCAGTGCGGTCGAGTCTTGGTGTAATATTAGGATATTCAAAAAGAGCCTTTATTTCTGAGGCAAATATAACTGTTCCGTCAGGAGCGGCGGTATAAAACAGCGGCTTAACTCCAAAGCGGTCTCGGCAAATAAATACTCGCTGCCGCATTGTATCATATACAGCAAAGGCATAAATTCCGTTTAAATAGTCAGCACATTTTTTACCATAATGTATATAGGCATACAAAACCGTTTCCGTATCCGAGGAGGTAGAGAAGCTGTAACCAAAGCTCTCAAGTGTTTTACGCAGCTCTGCAGAGTTATACAGCTCGCCGTTATAGGTTATGATGAAATCATAGCCCTGTTCGGTGCGTTTCATAGGCTGCTTTCCGCCCTCAGGATCGATTACAGCAAGACGTCTGTGAGAAAATACAGCATGCTCGCCAAGCCATACACCCTGTGCATCAGGACCGCGGTGAGCTTGTATCTGAGCCATTTTTTCTGCTATTTTTGTATGAATTTCAGGTGAATGTTTTATATAATTTTCTTTATAATTGATAAATCCGCTTATAGAACACATAGAAATACCTCCTTTGATATAGTATATGCATAAAAAATGTATTTAGTGAACATGAAAAAAATAAAGAGTAAAAACTATTGATTTTTTTACATGAATATGATAAAATTAAAGAAAAAGATAAGGAAGATGGGAAAAATGCAGGATGTATATATAGTAAAGCCAAAGCTAGATGTGATGTTTAAAAAGCTGTTTGCATCAGAGGAGAATAGGAAGCTTTTAATAAGCTTGATATCAAGCCTTTTAAGTATAGATATAGAGTCAATTAAGAGTATAGAGGTATTGAACGG